>NZ_JBOFRH010000315.1:0-1331 GCF_051650925.1 Plesiomonas sp. | reverse complement strand
GATAAATCCGCATCATGGGCATTTTACGCGGCGCAGCCTGCGCCACTTAAAGCTGGAAGCCTGTTAGAGTTTTACGCTTTAGAATATGCATTCCATAATTTGCAATTAGAACGTTTACGCTGTGAAGTTCTTGACTTCAATCACTCGGTGATAAAATTACACCAACGTTTTGGTTTTATTGTGCAGGATATTTGCTCAAATCATGGACAGCACCAAGTCGTACATTTAGCGATAACCCGCACCATTTGGCAAGAATATCGTATTGTTATTGCAAAAAAATTGAAAATCACATTATGAATAAATACATTGAAATCGATGGTCGCCGTATTGGTGCAGACTACCCACCTTATATTATTGCTGAATTGTCAGCAAACCATAATGGCGATATCAACCGTGCAATCCAGATCATAGACGCAGCCAAACAAGCAGGCGCAGATGCTGTTAAATTGCAGACTTACACAGCAGACACTATCACCATTGAGCATGACAGTGATGAGTTCAAAATTCATGGTGGCTTGTGGGATGGTGAAACTCTGTATTCTCTCTATCAAAAAGCCTATCTACCGTGGGAATGGCATCAACCGCTATTCGAACATGCCAAAAAACTGGGAATTACGATATTTAGTTCGCCATTTGATTTTACTGCAGTAGATTTACTCGAACAGTTAGACGCACCCGCGTATAAAATTGCGTCATTTGAATTGGTTGATTTACCACTTATTCGCCGCGTCGCCCAAACCGGTAAGCCGATGATTATGTCAACGGGGATGGCAACTGCTGAAGAAATAGCAGAGGCCGTGAATACTGCACGCTCACATGGCTGCCAGCAGCTCGTCTTGCTGCATTGTGTGAGTGGTTACCCTGCCCCCGCAGAGCAATATAATTTGCGGACAATTCCTGATATGGCACAACGCTTTAATAGCATCACGGGATTATCCGATCACACCTTGGATAATGCCACGGCGATTGCATCCGTCGCTCTAGGCGCTTGTGTGATAGAAAAACATGTGACTCTTGATCGCTCAGCCGGTGGACCGGATGACAGCTTTTCACTAGATCCCAATGAACTGACTCGTTTATGCCAAGATGCCCGAACAGCATGGTCAGCTTTAGGCTGCGCGACCTATGAACGAACAGAAGCTGAAAAAGGCAACGTCAAGTTCCGACGCTCATTATATGTCGTTCAAGATATTGCTGCAGGTGAAGTACTGACAGCAAAAAATATTCGCAGTATCCGTCCTGGCTTTGGGCTAGAGCCTCGATACTACGATGATGTCATTGGGAAAAAAGCTATTTCTAATTTACCAAAGGGTAAAGCGCTACAAAAAGAA
>NZ_JBOFRH010000314.1:0-5261 GCF_051650925.1 Plesiomonas sp. | reverse complement strand
TCGGGTTTATCATGTCCGGTGGGCTTCAAAAACGGGACAGATGGCACAATTAAAGTGGCTATTGATGCGATCAGCGCGGCAAATGCACCACACCATTTTTTATCGGTGACTAAGTTTGGTCATTCGGCCATTGTTTCAACGGCCGGAAATCCAGATTGCCACATTATTTTACGCGGTGGTAAAGAGCCTAATTACAGTGCCGAGCATGTCAGCGCCGTGGTTAATGAGCTGGTGTCGAATAAGTTGCCGAGCAAGGTGATGATTGACTTTAGCCATGCGAACAGTTCAAAGCAATACCAACGGCAGCGCGTTGTTGCTGCTGATGTCTGTGCGCAGATTGCAGCGGGAAATCAGGCTATTTTCGGCATAATGGCAGAGAGCCATTTGGTTGAAGGGCGCCAAGATCTGGTTGCCAATACTCCGCTGACTTTTGGCCAGAGCATCACTGATGCCTGCTTGGGGTGGGATGATACCGAGTTACTGCTGCGCGATCTGGCAAATGCAGTACGGGCTCGTCGAGCGAAGGTAAAATCACAGTAAGTCAGCAAATTCAGTACAAACCCTATCTATTTGCTATATCCCAATATCAAGGTGATATCGATTCATACAACAGGCTCTTGAGCCTGTTTTTTTGCTCAGGCATTACCTGATATTGTACCGTGATACTTTTACCGTCATATCAGGTTTAAACAATATTAAGTCTAAATGTGGAGTGGCGTTGTCGGCGGTAATGCCAGTAGAGTGATATCACTTCACGGCATGATCTTGTTAATCCTGCTACAATCTGGCAGTTTTCCCTTTTAATTTTCGGAATAGTGGCGTGCTGTTACTTATCTTAACCACCGTATTGTGGGGGTTATCTTTTAGCCTGATTGGTGTTTACCTTTCAGGACAGGTTGATACATGGTTTTCAGTACTGATGCGCGTTGTACTAGCATTGGCGGTTATGCTGCCTTTTCTACGCCCACGTTTGATTGGCTGGCGGCCCAAAATTGTTTTAATGCTGCTCGGTGCTTGTCAGCTCGGTATTATGTACCTGTTTTATTATCACGCTTTTCTACTGCTGAGTGTACCGGAAGTGGTGTTGTTCACGGTATTGACACCTTTGTATGTCACGCTTATTTATGATGTTTTGCAAAAGCGCTTTACGTACGGGTATCTGATCAGCGCACTGTTGGCTGTCGCGGGAGCTATGGTCATTCGCTATGATGCGGTAAGTCATCAGTTTATTGCCGGTTTTTTGGTGGTGCAAGCTGCCAATATCTGCTTTGCATTGGGTCAGGTTGGCTATAAGCGTCTGATTGAAACATTGCCACCTGCTTTACCGCAAAATGCTATTTTTGGCTGGTTTTATCTAGGGGCAACACTGATTGCAATACTGGCATTTTCCTTATTTGGTGATATACAAAAATTGCCGACAACACCGGTACAGTGGGGCGTATTACTGTGGCTTGGGCTAGTGGCCTCAGGTGTGGGGTACTTTATGTGGAATAAAGGTGCAACACAGGTTGACAGTGGCACACTGGCGGTGATGAATAACGCGCTGGTTCCAGCCGGTCTGTTGATTAATTTTGCAGTCTGGAATCACAACCCCGATTGGGTTCGTTTAGCTATCGGCGGAGGTATTATTTTGCTCTCTTTACGGGTAAATCGTCATTTTCGGCAGGCACAAGCTAGCCGTTATGCCGATTAACCGGCTAGTTGTGCGACTTTAAAGGTTCTTTCAGATTTGTCGCATATACCTGTTACAGCACGATAAAGCCTAAAAAAGAGGCTGAGTTAGTATATAATTGCCAACTTCGCCAAAATGTATAATTGACTATAGTGATCAACTACAGTGAAAGATGACACCTACTCAAAGGCCCATCTCACGCCATCGCCTGCATTACAGATGATTTGTCATCAGTGCGATCTGGTGGTTAATGTGCCTGAATTTACAACAGGTCATCGGTGTGATTGCCCGCGTTGCCATACTGCAATTGTTGCCCGCCACCCTGAACCTGCATTAAGGCCGGCTATTTTTGCGTTAAGCAGCTTAATTATGCTGTTGATGGCTAATTTATATCCTTTTATTACCATGCAAGCGGTTGGTAATACTAACACCATGTTATTTATTCAGGCCGGTACGGTTCTGTTTGATGAGCATTACCAGTTATTGTCATTAATTATTTTATTAATGATTCAGGGGATCCCTGCATTTTGTATGGGGTTGATTATTTATCTTTCACTGGCTCTGCGATTTAAAGCATTACCGGCTAAAGTATTTTTATCTCGTACCCTGTTTATGTTAATGCCATGGTGCATGGTTGAAATATTTTTGATTGGAATATTAGTCAGTTTCGTAAAGTTAGTATCACTGGCTGATATTAGTTTAGATTTAAGTTTTTGGGCATTTTGTCTATTTTGTGTCTTTCAAATTAGAGCCTTTCAGCAACTGGATAAAGAGTGGTTATGGAATGCCATTCAACCTGCTAAACCTATTACACCTTTAATTGCCGGACGCTCAGGTTTATCACAGCAAGTTAAAGTGTGTCTTTGCTGCTCTCAGATCATGCCATTAACAGAAAAGCATTGTCCGCGTTGTCATTCACGGGTACATGCACGAACGCCATTTAGCCTGCAAATTACACTGGCATTATTGCTCACTTCAGTGGTGCTGTATATTCCAGCTAATTTACTGCCGATGATGGTCACCGAGAGTTTGGGAAGTGTATCTTACTCCACCATTATGGAAGGGGTGATTTTATTATGGGGGATGAAATCTTACCCTGTTGCACTGGTTATTTTTATTGCCAGCGTATTAGTACCTATTGGTAAAATGTTAACCATGTTCTGGTTATGCTGGTCAGCTTCACGCCCTGATACACAACATAAAGGCACACAACATTGGCTATATGAAATGGTTGAGTGCATTGGCCGCTGGTCAATGGTTGATGTTTTTGTTATCGCCATACTGGTAGCATTGGTGCGTATTGGGCGTTTAATGAGTATTTATCCGGGTATGGGGGCAATGTTATTTGCTTGCGTAGTCATTGTTACTATGTTGGCAGCATTGGCTTTTGATCCCAGATTATTTTGGGATTCCTCTTCTCGTTCACAGGAGTTAAACCGTGAGTCATAATAGTGAGTCTGAGGCTCAAGTGAAAAAAATAAAACAATTATCGCCGGTTTGGATTGTTCCTATCGTGGCAATTATTATTGGTTTATGGATGGTGTATTACACCTTCAGTAATCAAGGGCCATTAATTACCTTTACTGCCAATAATGCCGAAGGCATTGTGGCAGGAAAAACTGAAATTCAAAGCCGCAGCGTAAAAGTGGGTACGGTGCAGACGGTAAAGCTCGCCTCTGATTTAAAGCACGTAATTATTACGGCCCGTTTAAATCCGGGTACAGAAAACATGCTTAATGATCAAAGCCTGTTTTGGGTAGTCAAACCTGAAATTGGTCGTGAAGGGGTAACTGGCTTAGGTACACTGCTTTCGGGCGCGTATATCGAATTAAAAACCGGTAACGGTAAAGAGTCTGCCCGTGATTTTACACTGTTGGATACCCCACCGATTGCTCCTGCAGATGCGCCCGGTTTACGTATCGAATTGATGAGTGATGATGCATCAAGCCTGACAGTGGGTGATGTGGTGCTATATCGCGGTTATCCGGTCGGTACGGTTGAACAAAGTGAGTTTGACCTCAAAGCGCGTAAAATGCGCTATAAGCTATTTATTAATGCCCCTTATGACAGCCTTGTCACCAGTAATGTGCGCTTTTGGAAATCCAGCGGCGTATCCGTTGACCTTTCAGCACAAGGCTTTCGTGTTGACATGGCTTCGTTGAGTTCACTGATCAGTGGTGGTGTTAGCTTTGAAGTACCAAAAGGCTGGCCGTTGGGGGATGCTATCCCACAAAATACCGCTTTTGAGCTGTATGCAAATCAGCAGAGCATTACACAAGGGTTGTACGATAAATTTATTCCTTATGTTCTGTTCTTTAACGAATCAGTACGTGGATTAAGTGCCGGAGCGCCGGTTGAGTACCGTGGTGTGCGTATTGGTACAGTTATGAATGTGCCTTATTACTTCAACAATAAACTGACACTGGCTGAAACGGGTGGTGGTATTCCTGTTTTGATCCGTTTAGAAGTCGGGCGTTTGCCAGACCGCTTGACCGTATCGGAACTGCAATCGGATATCAATAAAGCCATGAAGCAGGGTATGCGTGCAATGCTAAAAACCGGTAATTTACTGACCGGTCAGCTGTTTGTTGATTTAAATATGGTTGAGAACGCACCAAAAGCACCTGTCCATAAAAATATTGATGGTATTCAGGTGATGCCAACGGTTGCCGGTGGTTTCAGCTCTATTGAGATCAAAGTGCAGCAGGTGCTGGATAAACTGAATAAGTTGCCTGTTGAAGCTCTATTAAAAGAGACCACCAACACATCGCGTGAAATGCAAAATACCTTGCGTTCAACCAGTAAACTGGCCAATACACTCGATAAACTGGCAACACAAGCTGATAATGAGCAGTTGCCGAAAGAGTTGCGCGCTACATTAAGTGAGTTGCAACAAACGCTGAAAGGCTTAAACCCCGGATCTCCGGTATATGATCGGTTGAATAACAATCTGCAATCACTCGATAAAGTGCTGCGAGATACCCAGCCGGTAATACAAAAAATTAATCAAAAACCGAACTCACTGATATTTGGATCTTCTTCGGTAGCTGATCCTGAACCTAAGAAGGCGAAATAACATGATTGGGAATTGGAAAGGGTTAATGATGAAAAAGTGGGTTGTAGCCTGCTCATTGCTGCTCTCTGCATGCAGCAGTACACCAGAGATAGCCTATTATCAGTTGGCCGCAGAACCTGCGGCAACAAAGCTAGAAAAGCAGAATGATGTACTGCTGGTGAATGCAGTCTCTGTTGCAGATTATCTGGCAGGCCCCGGTATCGCTTATCAAACAAACGATATTGAAATGGTGGTTACGCAGCAAAACCTGTGGGTGGATAACTTGCCTGCTCAGTTAACCCGTACACTGGCGGCAACCTTAACCACACAATTACCACAGTGGCAGGTGGCGTCGAGCACTACCTCTGCTGCACCGTGGCAGTTGAATGTGCAAGTTGATCGTTTTCAGGGGCGTTATGATGGCTCTGTGTTGATCAGTGGCCGTTGGACACTGACCCACAATGATCAGCGCTGGCAGCAAAGTTTTGTGCAAACGCTGCCTCAGCAGAAAAATGGCTATGCAGACATGGTGCG
>NZ_JBOFRH010000313.1:0-4360 GCF_051650925.1 Plesiomonas sp. | reverse complement strand
ACAACCAGTGAATCAGTGCGCAGTTTGCTCTCGGCTACCGACGCATAAACTACAGGAGAGAGGCTAAGCGATATCGGTAATAACGCTTGAACAGCGATATTTGCCCACGCCATTAATGCAACAGCACGATTGGGTGTTGTCGTTAATTGAGTCGTTTTCATAATAGTAGTAATTCGAGCCTAGAAAAGTAGATAATTCGTCACAGAATAAATATGTAAATATCAAAACCCACTGCCCCACTTGGTAGCGCATTGGCTTTTAAACACCATTACTTACATGAGTTATTCCACTTTCCATTTCAAAGGGGATAGAACAAAGAAGTATTTTTATATAAGTTGAATATAATAATTGTTATCAGCGCAGCGGTAGAATTATGTCTAAATGTGTGAAATTATTACAGCAAATAAAATGAATACTACATTCCATTTAGTGAATGGCGAAGTGTTCATCGCAATAAAACCCGATAATTTATATTTAACACGTATTGTTTATTAAAAACAAAAGTAATAAAAAAACAATAAATTAAAAAACAAGACTAGATTACTGGATAAACAATGAGAGGGGAGATTACGTTAAAATCACAATAAAAACATTTTCATGTTTGATTATTATAAAAGCACAAATCCAAAAGGTTAATTAACGCTGCAGCATCAATAGAAAATATAAAATCATGACAATCATATTTAAATATGATTATTTAAAATGAAAATTATAGCAATAAAAAAATAACAAAAAAAATGCAGCCTTCTCATTTAAGAAGACTGCACTTTTCATATTCGTGATACTAATACTACAGCACTGACATGATCATCAGCACCACAACACCCGATTAATGACGCGTTGGCGCTGCATCATCAGCGTCTTCATCTTCATCTTCGTCGTCGTCGAAATCTTCGTCTTCAGCATCCGGATCTTCAAAGTAGGTGCCCCAGCCATCGTAGTTCACACCACATTTTTCAGCCAGTTTTACCAGTTGCTCAACCTGCGCATCAATCAGCTCAGCTTTCAGCGGAACTTCGCAGCTCATATCGCAGCATACCAGTACAGAACCGTCTTCAACTTCCAGCTCTTCGGCATCGCTCACTTCATAGCTCATTTTAAATGCTTCAACAGCAGCTTTTTCTAAATCTTCGAACTGCTCGGCTGAGAAATGGTGCTCAATGGTATAAAGCGCCTCCGGATCACTGCCATCTTCCAACAGTTCACTAATAATCAGTCGAGTTTCTTCCTGCTGGGCTTCCAGAAATTCACGGTTTGCCATATAGCCTCCAGAGAGTTGAATTATTCCTGCTTATTGTCACACACTCACACTACACTCACCACTGCTGTTTCATTAATTAATATAAATGCCACGCGCCTCTTGATAATGGATAAAAACTCAAATAAATTGAATAAGCAGTCAAATTAAACCATTAACTAAAGATAGACATGCAAACAAGGATGAATTCATGGCTTTTAACTTACGTCACAGAAACCTACTGAAACTCACTGATTTTACGCCAAAAGAGATCCACTTCCTTCTCGACTTGGCCGGTGAGCTAAAAAAGGCAAAGTATGGAGGTTACGAGCAACCGCGCTTACGCGGTAAGAATATCGCCCTAATCTTTGAAAAAACCTCAACCCGTACCCGCTGTGCCTTTGAGGTAGCCGCCTTCGATCAAGGGGCGCATGTCACCTATCTTGGCCCTTCTGGTTCACAAATTGGTGAGAAAGAGTCAATGGCAGATACCGCACGGGTACTGGGCCGCATGTACGATGGCATTCAGTATCGTGGGTTTGCTCAGCATACCGTTGACGAACTCGCCCGTTATGCCGGCGTACCGGTCTGGAATGGCCTGACCGACAGCTTCCACCCCACTCAAATTCTGGCCGATTTTCTGACCATGCTCGAACATGGGCAAGGAAAACCACTCACTGAAATGAAACTGGCCTATCTGGGTGATGCCCGTAACAACATGGGTAACTCGCTGCTTGAAGGCGCAGCATTAATGGGCCTTGATTTGCGCTTAGTTGCGCCCAAAGCCTACTGGCCGGAAGAGGCTCTGGTGGCACAATGTCAGGCGATTGCCGCCAGCACTGGCGCAAAACTCACCCTGACCGAAGAGGTGGCCGAAGGCGTACAGGGCGTTGATTTTATCTATACCGATGTCTGGGTTTCTATGGGCGAACCTGAAAGCGTCTGGGCAGAGCGAATCTCTGCACTTAAACCCTATCAGATCAATATGAATACCCTTAAGCTGACCGGCAACCCACAGGTCAAATTTATGCACTGCTTGCCGGCTTATCACGATACTCAAACGGCTATTGGGAAGAAAATCAGCGCACAATATGGCATGGAGGGGCTAGAGGTGACCCACGAGGTATTTGAGTCAGCTCACTCTATTGTGTTTGATGAAGCAGAAAACCGGATGCACACCATCAAAGCGGTCATGGTTGCAACACTCGGCGCATAACACCATACGCAAACGGTTAACCCCTGACGCTGTATACAACCGCAGGCGTATTGCAGGCGATATAAAATGGCGTATAATTCGCGCAGTGAATTTTACGCTGCGTATGACAGGACACTATCGCCAATGCAACGATCTTTCGTGATACTGAGCCACAAGACCGCGCCAGCCGCGGCTGTCAGTGTTTTCCCTATCATTCGCACGATGAAAAAAGCCCCTTAATGAAGGGGCTTTTTTTTCGCCACAACCTTTATCTACACGCTCGGGGAGCGATTGCGCGGAGCTACACCGCACATCGCCCTATTCACCTTTACCGGATGCAGAGGATCGCACCATGGCTAACCCGCTTTATCGCAAACACATCATATCCATTCCTGAATTTACTCGAGAAGAGCTGGAATTAGTGGTGGATACTGCCGCGCAATTAAAGGCCACTCCGCAGCCTGAACTGCTCAAGCGTAAAGTGGTGGCCAGCTGTTTTTTTGAAGCCTCAACCCGTACCCGCCTCTCTTTTGAAACCGCCATCCAACGTCTTGGCGGCGATGTGATTGGGTTCTCTGACAGCAACAACACCTCTCTGGGTAAAAAAGGTGAAAGCTTATCTGACTCTATTCGCGTTATCAGTAACTATGTCGATGCCATTGTGATGCGACATCCGCAAGAGGGTGCAGCACGTTTGGCTTCTGAGTTTTCCAACGGGATCCCGGTATTCAACGCCGGTGATGGCGCAAATCAGCACCCAAGCCAAACACTGCTCGATTTGTTCACTATCCGCGAAACACAAGGGCGCTTGGATAACATCAGTATCGCGATGGTGGGCGATCTGAAATATGGCCGAACCGTACACTCACTCACGCAAGCATTGGCGAAATTCAATGCCAACCGCTTCTACTTTATCGCACCTGATGCGCTGGCCATGCCCGACTATATCCTCGAAGAGCTCGACGCTCAGGGAATTACTTATAGCGTGCACCCAAGCATTGAAGAGGTGATGCCGTTTATCGATATTCTGTACATGACACGGGTACAGAAAGAGCGTTTTGATCCCTCAGAATATGCCAACTTAAAATCACAATTTGTGCTGACTGCTGCTGAACTGCACGATGCCAAAAGCAACATGAAGATCCTGCATCCACTGCCACGTATCGATGAGATTACCGTTGATGTTGATGCTACGCCGCATGCGTACTACTTCCAGCAAGCCGATAACGGTGTGTATGCCCGACAAGCCCTGTTAGCACTGGTACTAAATGCCGAGCTTGTGCCAGCAATTGAGTGATGATGGGAAACTCTGATTAGGGGTAACCCCTTATCCGATAGGCTGACCAGATACTGGCCGGTTGGCATACAAAAAACTGATATGCACGGCAATAAATTGCGAAGACAAGGAGCAGATGATTATGGATCGCGAAAATAAATTACAAGTTGAAGCTATTAAAAACGGCACGGTCATCGATCATATTCCCGCCCAAATTGGTATAAAGATCTTAAGTTTGTTTAAGTTTTCTCAAACCCACCAGCGGATCACCGTAGGTTTAAACCTACCTTCTGCGGCACTTGGCCAAAAAGATCTAATCAAAATTGAGAATATTTTCCTAACCGAAGATCAGGCCAATCAATTGGCTATCTACGCACCGGATGCCAGCGTCAATCAGATAGAAAATTATCAGGTGGTACGTAAGTTAAAACCAATGCTGCCTGAATTTATTGAGCGGGTACTCAGTTGCCCAAACAGTAATTGTATCAGCCACAGTGAACCGATTAACTCCGGTTTTAGCGTACGCAAGCAGCAGGGAAACATCCTGTTAAAATGCAAATATTGCGAGAAAGTGTTCGCCAGTGATGTCGTTACCGAACAATCTTAAGGCTCGGTCAGCTCACATACAGGCTGTTACACTGGAAGCTGGGTT
>NZ_JBOFRH010000312.1:0-6363 GCF_051650925.1 Plesiomonas sp. | reverse complement strand
CGATTATCAGATACGGAATGTTGTCAACTGCTACGCTGTGAGTATAGCTGACCCTGTCACATCACAAGGAATAATTGTCTTTGTGTTACTTTTCTTTATGTGAATCGGATCAGCATTCAGGGTAAAAATATACGGTTACAGGCTAAACAGTTGTATAGATTCAGCGGTTATACCCGTTCTGCTGTTTATTGTGCATACCCATTATTAGCGGAGTAAGTGCTGCCATACGGGTAGCCTGCACCAATCAATGAAACAGTAGCTTGACCACCGTTACCGACCAACTGAACGCGCGCACCCGGCACAAAGCCCGGAGCAGCTTGCTGTACCACTACCACTTCCTGACCGTTGTCTTTACGGATCACCATTTCCAAGCCTTCGGTCTGATCCAGACGATTGCCTACATCTGAACCCACCACGCTACCCGCCAGTGCACCAGCAGCGCTGGCAATATCACGCCCGACACCACCACCGACTTCACTGCCAATCAGACCACCAATCACCGCACCGCCAATGCCGCCCAAACTCGGCCCCTGCTGCTGACCGCCTTGAATTTTTACCGGCCTGACCGACACTATCGTTCCGTAACTGATGTTTTGCTCCATTTTGGCATCTTGGCCTGAAAATACATTACCGGAATACATGCCAGTATTTGCACAACCAGAAAGCGCACATACGCCAAGGATCAAAGCAGCACCTGCTGTACATTTCATTACAATCACCTTCATCAATCTTTCAAAAAACGGCCAGTTAACATGACTGTTTAGCTGACCGCTAAATTGACGATTTAACGGCAAAAAGACTAACGAAAAGTTGTCACAATGCTTGTCTTATGTTTACAAATATTTCACGGATATTCGCCACATTTCACAGGCCATTTTTTGTACAAAAATCATATTTATACACAACACATAACGGCATGTTTAAGAGCATGTAATTATGCCCCAACAACATCACGGATAGACAACGGGTGAATTTTTAGGGTGATGCCGTGGCGAGAAAATGCCAGTGTTGGGTTTGCATGCTGTTCATCATCAGCACGTGGCATACTGGCTTTGTAGTGTACCGTTGCCGTTTCTGATAATTCAGTCGCGGTACTCATCCATGCTGAGAGTGCTGGAATCGCCTGTAACGCCGCAGACTCCATATCAGCGATACTTTCAGCTTTTGATGCAACAATCAGTTCTATATGCTCCCATCCCTCACGTGGATAGTGCTTTGTATTGGGATAAGGCAGTTCCAGACAATCAATCATCCACGGCCCGACTGATAACGGTTGATGCAGTGAAAATAAGCAAATCGGCCGGCCATTGATATTTTTTTGCGAAAACATTTCACCAGCCAGCAATAAGCCCCGATGCCAGCGTTCTGCTGTTTCCTGCGAATTGCAACGCACCGCAATATGATCGGCCGGATAACGGCTAATATCGACCCCAAGATCCGTGGCTAACTGCGTGATTTGTGTCACAAAATCGTGCAGTGTGTCAGAAAGATCTGCTAACTCATTTATCCATGCAAATGGGGTTGACATCTTTTATCCTCGTTTAAGCTTATATACACATGTCAGGATGACCTGTGGGGTTTTCATGGCTCTGTTGCACGGGTATGATACCCAGTATTCTGTATCTCTGTGCACGGCTTCACGCATTATTCTTCGGCATAACGCTTATCAATACCGATGATATCGTTGCTGTTTGTTTATGTGCACAATAATTAACTGTTCGATTGAAGGCAATCAGATGAATATACAAGCTCTTATTTCCGATAAGGTTAGCCAAGCGCTGATCGCAGCGGGTGCGCCTGCTGATTGTGATTCTATGGTCCGCCAATCAGCAAAAGCACAATTTGGTGACTATCAGGCTAACGGTGTGATGGGCGCAGCGAAACGACTGGGTATCGCACCACGTCAACTGGCGGAGAAAGTGCTTGAGAATCTGAGTCTGGGTGCTATCGCCTGTAAAACTGAAATTGCCGGCCCTGGATTTATCAACATTTTCTTAAACCCGGAGTGGGTTGCTGAACAAGCCGCGCTAGCACTGACTGATGATAAGTTAAATGTCTGTGCAACACAGCCAAGCCAAACCATTGTGGTTGACTACTCAGCACCTAACGTTGCCAAAGAGATGGCCGTTCACCACATTCGCTCAACGGTTATTGGTGATGCGGTTGTTCGTACCCTTGAGTTTTTGGGTAATAATGTTATTCGTGCCAACCACTTAGGTGATTGGGGCACACAATTTGGTATGCTGATCGCTTATCTGGAAAAAATCCAGAATGACAGTAATGCTGAACTTGTACTGTCTGATTTCGAAGCATTTTACCGCGAAGCGAAAAAGTGCTACGACGAAGATGAAGACTTTGCTGTGCGTGCACGCGGTTATGTGGTGAAACTGCAAGGCGGTGATGCTTATTGTCTGAGCATGTGGCGTAAGCTGGTTGATATCACCATGGAACAAAACCAGCGCATTTATGATCGCCTAAATGTCAGCCTGAAAAGTAAAGATGTGATGGGTGAAAGCCTGTACAACTCAATGCTTCCGGGCATTGTGGCTGATCTGAAAGCACGCGGTCTGGCTGTTGAAAGTGAAGGAGCACAAGTGGTGTTCCTTGACGAATTCAAAAACAAAGATGGCGAAGCCATGGGCGTTATCGTGCAGAAGAGCGATGGTGGCTACCTGTACACCACGACCGATATTGCTTGTGCAAAATACCGCTGGGATAATTTCAAAGCGGATCGCGCTTTATACTTCATTGATTCACGCCAGCACCAACATCTGATGCAGGCATGGACCATTGTCCGTAAAGCGGGTTATATCCCTGAAAGTATGACACTTGAGCATTGTGCGTTCGGTATGATGCTGGGTAAAGATGGCCGCCCATTCAAGACCCGTTCAGGCGGTACTGTTAAGCTCTCTGAGCTGCTCGATGAAGCCACCGAGCGTGCAGAAAAGCTGATTGCCGACAAAAATCCGGATCTGAGCGCAGAAGAGCGTGCTTCGGTTGTTAATGCGGTAGCGATGGGCTCAGTGAAATATTCTGATCTGTCAAAAAACCGGACAACTGACTACATCTTTGATTGGGAAAACATGCTGAGTTTTGAAGGCAACACCGCACCGTATATGCAATATGCCTATACCCGTGTGTCTTCTATCTTTAAGCGTGCCAACATTGATGAAAGCAGCTTAACCGGTAACATCATTTTAAATGATGATCGTGAAAAAGCGTTGGCAATCAAACTGATGCAGTTTGAAGAAGCGGTTTACAGTGTAGTGCGTGAAGGTGAACCTCACCTGATGTGTGCTTACCTGTATGAGCTAGCTGGTCTGTTCTCAAGCTTCTATGAAGCGTGCCCGATCCTCAATCAAGAAGATCAGGACCTGCGTAACAGCCGCCTGAAACTGGCATCACTGACGGCAAAAACCCTTAAGCAGGGCCTTGATTTGCTGGGTATCGATACTGTCGAGCGCATGTAATTGCCGCTGATGGCATTCATGCCAAGTGAACCGAGACTAATAACCTCAATAACATCGGCTGATGGGTAAAGTGTTGGCCGGATGGTTAAAAAAGAATCCCTTAATCGGGATTCTTTTTTTATCTTAATTTCTGTCTATATCATCGCTATTAGCGATATCAGCAAAACAAGAGATTACGGCGCTAGCGTTGAGTTATCACCGGATAAAACTCGGTGCAGCATGGTTTCGAGTGTGCTGACTCGCTGCTGTAACGCGGCAACATCCTCTTCGAGTTGTGTGATCCGCGCACTTTCACTTTGGTTTGACGCAGGCTGTTCGCCCTGTGAATCACGAACAAAAGAGGTTTCGGCAGCGCTTACCTCACCACAAAAAAGGTGCATATAACGGCTTTCACGCTTACCCGCTTCACGCGGCAGTTGCACTACATACGGGCCGTCATCACGGGTCGCCAGTTTTTCCAGCACCACTTCAACGGCTTGTACATCAGAGAATTCTGCCAAACGCTGAGTTCGGGTACGCAATTCACCGGCAGTTTGTGGGCCACGCAACAGCAAGGTGCAAATCAGTGCAAACTCCTGCGGGTTTAGCTTTAAATGACCAAATTCGGAGTTACAAAACCGGTGCTCATACTTTGCAACTCGGTGGCCAAACCCTGACAAATCTCGGATTAAGCGCTTTTTCAGCAGATCATCGAGTACATTTTGTACATCTGAATCTGACAGTTCGAGCACTGGATCTCGGTTAGTTTTTTGGTTGCAGGCTGTGGTTAAGCCATTCAGTGATAAAGGGTATTGTTCCGGTGTCGTTACCTGTTTTTCTAACAAACAGCCAATCACCCGCGCTTCATAAGCCGTTAGTTGAATCTTCACATAAACCTCTCTATCTTGCTGAAAGTCTTGTTATTATTAGCACAATAATCTGATTTATGCGCAGCCTTTCCCGCTGCGGTTTGTCAACGCAGTCATGATATGATCCTGCCACATACCGTTAATCAGTAAATACTCTTTGGCATAACCTTCCCGCTCAAAACCAAGCCGAGCCAGTAAATTGCCGCTACGTTGATTATGCGGCATATAGTTGGCCATAATTCGGTGAAGTTGCTGTTTTTCCAGCATATACCGGTTACTCTCTTTTAAGGCTTCATACATCAACCCTTTTCCCACAAACTGCTTTCCCAGTGAGTACCCCAAATAACAGGCCTGAAATACGCCACGAATAATATTGCTGTAATTAATAACACCCAGCACGCGTGATTCTGCCTGATCCAGCAGTAGAAAACTAAACGCCGCACCTTGCCGATGATATTCAGAGATCAGTGATAAGCGGGCATTCCAGCCGCTAACCGTAAAATGGCCGGCATCACGTATCGGTTCCCACGGTTGCAGATAATCACGATTCTCGCGGTAATATTCAGCTATTTTCACTGCATCTTTTTCATGTGCCAAACGCACAACTAACCGCTCAGTTGATAAACGAACTTGTGGCACCGGTGAGTAGCCAAACATCCAGTAACCTCACTGATTTTATTCATAAAATAACGTTGTCATGATTAAAACAGAAAGCAGAGCAAAATGCTTATTCATGATCGCATCCGAACAGCTGAATATGTTGTATATCACATTTTTTACCGTGAATTACGCTGGTTTTCTCTCGGTTATTTGCACAGCAATACAGATATGCAGAACTTTAGACTGTTTGTTGTATTTTAATCAGTAACTACGCCTACATTATTGGTAAATTTGCTACAATTTCGCCGAAATATGCAGACTATTCTGCTCATTATGCTAATTCGTTAATCACGCAATTATTACGCGACCGAGCCAATAACCATGACTTCAACTGCCGTACCGCCACAGGAAAATGATACTTCACTGGCCACCGAACCGCTGTTAACGCTGTTTTGGCGCTATACACTGCCCACCATTACCGCCATGGTGATCAGTGGTGTGTATGTTACCGTTGACGGTATTTTTGTCGGCCACTATCTGGGCGAGCAGGGGCTTGCGGGAGTTATGCTGGCATATCCGGTGGGATCAGTGCTGTATGCAATCGGCGCTATGATCGGAATGGGTGCATCATCACTGGTTTCACTGCGTTTAGGTCAGGGAAAGATTGAGCAGGCAAGAAATATTGTCGGCAATGCCTTGGTGTTGGTGATTGCCGCAGCAATCATTATCGGCACAATCGGGCTGACCTATGGTGGCACTATGCTACGCTGGCTAGGCGCTACTGGTGATATATTTACGGCGGGTATTGAGTACTTACGTTGGTATTTTCTGCTGGGCTTTTCAGCGATGCTTTCAATGAGTTTCTCTGCCCTGCTGCGTAATGATGGAGAGCCAAAGCGGGTCACCTACATTATGATTTTTGGTGGTACGCTGAACGTGCTGCTTGATTACATCTTTCTGGCCATTATTCCGCTCGGGCTGGCCGGTGTAGGTCTGGCCACCATGCTGTCACAGCTGATCAGCGGTGGGCTATGTCTGGCACATTTTTGTTCAAAACGCAGCCAGTTACGTCTCTCATGGCGGGCACTGCTCCCCCGCATAGCACTGATTGCAGAGATCCTGCGTTTAGGCACCTCGAGCCTGTTGATGTATCTCTACCTATCAGTGGTACTCGCGCTGCACAATAAGGCATTTATGAGTGTGGGTAACGCCCTGAATGTGGCGGCCTACAGTGTGGTCAGCTATGCCGAGGCCTTTTTCTACCTGATTTTTGAGGGGATAGCACTCGGTATTCAACCGATTGCCAGTTTTAATGCGGGTGCAGGTCTAGAAGATCGCGTGCGCAAAATACGAAATCTAGCATTAGGTATTACTGCCGGATTAGGCATTGTGGGCATGGCATTTCTCTATATTTTCCCGCATCTGGTTACTCAGCTGTTTGCCGG
>NZ_JBOFRH010000311.1:0-1018 GCF_051650925.1 Plesiomonas sp. | reverse complement strand
GCATTCGCTAAATTTAAAACATAAACACATATAAATCAGCATGTTGATATTAACTTTACCCGCATCAATATTGTGCCTTTTCGGTGTCAACATGGCGCAATATTAACCATCAGCAACAAACAAACATCTTTAGGGATATCCATGCGCATAACGCAATACATGGCAACCTGTTTACTTAATATCCCATCCTTGCCAATAACTATGCGCAAAATGACGATTTATTCTCCGCTATCAACCTCGAAAACATCCGGTTAAAAAAGAAAACAGCAACGGTAATCTCCAAGATAAACCGCCAGATTGCATGGCGAAGATAAATAATCAGTATGTTCCCAAAAGTAAGAAATAGCACCGTAAGGCTCAAGCCCAGCCAAACTAAGCTAATAACTACTAAACCAAGAACACTAAACCAATAAACCTAAGCTAAAAAAACAAGTACAGAACATGCGGAAAGTATGAGAAAAAAATAAACAATGATCATGATAAAAAAGAATGGAACAGGTGAAGATGAGAGCGGCTAATAAGATGGTGGGGATTAATGAAAAGATGAAAAGATGAGATAGTGGAAAAATGAGAATAGGGAAAGCTAAAAACAGAAACGCACAGGATAGCGCGAATAACCCATTGAGCATCACTCAACTCAATAATACCTAGGATGCCTAGCCTCAAGCGCCCCACTCAGCGCGGCTAACGGCCACCACACCGCCCCGCTGCGCCACGACGTAAAGCGTGGCGCGATACCGTCATCAGTCACCCATTAATCAAAGGTGGTATCGTTCAGATAAGGCGCGACGGCATTGAGTTCACTTTGGAAGATAGCGTTTTTAATCCAGTAATAGGTGCCCTTACCCGGATGCTGATTATACGCCGACAGATAGGCATCCGCCGCATCACTGAACAGCCCTTCCAGCTCATACACCTTACCCAGCAGCACGTAAGACAGCCAGTTACGCTCCAGCTTCACCGCCTGCTCAGCATACATCTGCGCCTGCGCCAGATTGCCGTTATTCAATTGGAACAA
>NZ_JBOFRH010000310.1:0-1243 GCF_051650925.1 Plesiomonas sp. | reverse complement strand
ACAGAGTTAACTGACATGCAGTCTTGCTTTAATCTCAATGCCATGGCGGGTTTAAAACATCAAGAAGGCAGCATTGAGCGGCCGCTACTGGCAAAACAGTTTTTAGCGCTGCTCGGTGGTATCACTATTGATGACAAGCCCATTGACAGCTATCAGGCCGAAGTCATCACCGACAGCCTGTGGGAGTTTATTGACAGCAACAGTACCGTGGAAACCCAATACGGTGTGGAAGATAGCCACTATCTTGGCTTACCCGTTCCGTATCTTGCACCAAACATACAGCTGGCCGATGTCAGTGAATTTCGGGCCGTTAACGGCGTAGATGCTGCAACATATCAGGCCATCGCCCCTTATTTGTGCGCATTGCCCGAGAAAAAATTGGAGGTTAACGTCAACACGTTGACCGAAGATAAAGCCCTGTTGTTGCAAGCGCTGTTTACCCCCTACCTTTCACTTGAACAGGCACAAAGATTGATCAGTGATCGCCCGCGAGATGGCTGGATTGACGTACAAGCCTTCCTCAATGCCCCTGAAATTGCAGGATTAGAGGATACCGTTAAACAAGCCGTTACGCCGATGCTGACGGTCAACAGCCACTATTTTCTGCTGACCTCTCGTACTCAGGTTGGGCGGGTAGAGCTCACACTGCGCAGCGGGTTGGCAAAGGGTAAAAAAGAGTCCTCATTTTATGTTCTGCGGCATCAGTTAGGAGAAGTTGAGTGAACGGTGTCCTCATTATTCGGTTACCCGCAGAAGCGACAGGTAATGTCAGTTGGCTGTTGTGGTCAAAAGAACAACAAAAACAGCTTATTGGTGGCGAACTGACTGGCACAGACGCACTTAATCAGCTCAGTGATTATCATCAGCACCCGCTTTGGGTACTGGTCCCAGGCCATCAGGTCAGTGTGCGTGCTTGTACCCTACCAAAAGGTGCATCCAAGCAGGCCGAAAACTTACTGCCGGTGCTGCTCGAAGATGATCTGGCCGAAGATATTGATGATCTGCACTTTGCCCTGCTGCATCGCAGTGGAAGTGAAGCACAGGTAGCGATCATCCAGCGGCAAAAAATTGAGCAGTGGCTGGCATGGCTATCGGCAGCAGGGCTGAAAGCCCAACGCCTGCTACCAGACTGGCTGGCACTGCCACTGCATGCTGATGCCATCAGCGCAGTACAACTGCATGATGACTGGCTGATCAGGCCGCAACAGTGGCAGGGTTTTACCGCTGAAGAAACCCTGCTGCC
>NZ_JBOFRH010000309.1:0-9077 GCF_051650925.1 Plesiomonas sp. | reverse complement strand
CCACAACCCGATGCATTTGCGCATCCACTACAACCTGATTTTTGCTGGCACATGACAGTGGCCACCCCATCTTGGTAGCCAACCACAGTGACTCTTTCTCTGATCATCAGCAATCTCTACCTCATTTTCGGATGACATACTTAACGTAATGCTCGACCAACCCGTATGTATCCTATTTTTATCTGTAATGTTCATCTAAACCAAAAACAGACAGGCAAGCCTTCGTATGATGGCTTACCTGTCTGTCATTTTTCTGATGCGTGGTGCACACAACCCCATCGCACAAGATGATCGCTTGTTATTTACTGCCGCTGTTATTGATGGGCGCGCTACTTGCTGGCGCGGCATCAAACTTTACCCCGTGAACAATCCGCTTGGTCGTTGACGGAGGTAACTCACCGACTACCGTAATTTCATACGGCCCCTGATTTTCAATGTGCACCGTTCTTCGCCCCTGACGCACAAGTTGCTCATGAAGCGCACGGCCATCAGTAGGTGATACATAGACGGTAAAGCTGAATAATCCATCAGAGTAAAGGCGTGATTCGACAGGAATATCAACATTCGGCAGGCGATGACGACTGCGTGAGACTTCGGTAAACCCGTTCGGTAGCCACGTCAGTTTCCACGCCATATCCTGTTTTGCTTGCGGCTCAAACGCCAAAACCGGTGGTAGAGAAACATCATCTAGCTTTGACATCACTTTCATTAACTCGGGTGTTACCACATACGAGATAACCCGGTATTGCTCAAGGGTTTCACCATCTCGATCGAGTAAATCTGCACGCAGCAGTAATTTATTCTCTTCATCCAGCCAGACAACATAGCTGTAACGGAAATCATCACGCGGAACGATACGCACCACTTGTGTCGGGCGATCAACGACCCGTGCGCGACCCACTGGCACAAAATCGTAAAATTTACTGAGCTGTTTGAAATCGCCATGCAATACCGAAGGCAATGAGTCAACAATGTGCGAACTGCGGATAGTGAAAGGTTCAACACCGGACTCAAAATAGCTTACCTCATCACCACGCTGTAAAACTTCACGACGTGGCCCATCTAGGTAGAGCATTTGGCTCAGGTTACGCTTATTGATATACGCATGACGATAGCGCATAGAATCAATACTGCTTTTGCTGACACGAATAAATGACAGTTCGTAATTGAGGTTTTGTGAGGCAACCGCCATGCTTTCAAGCAGCGTTTGTGCAGATTGCGCACTATTGTCCGCCGCGACTGCCACAGGCATTGGACTCTCATCAGCCTGCGTATTTTTTACCGGTGCCGTCGTTGCGGGAACTGGCGGTAATGAAGAGATTACTGGCAGATCTGCCGTTCCTTGTGATGCAACAGCGCTGGTACTGCAAAGCCCCAGCACTGACAGCAGGAAAAAGACCATTTGCTTCATTAGCGCTGTGTATTCCCGGCTTGTTGCGACATATCACTCTGACGCGGCTCAATATTCTCCGCATTCAAACGACGCTGTAACTCATAATCTTGTAACATCGCACTGATGCGCTTACGCTGCTCTTGCAACTGCTGCTCACTTGGCGCACCCGAGGTCGGAACACTGTAACTTACCGGTGACGCTTGTCCACCAATTGGCAACGTATTGAAAACAGGGCTGTCTTCCAATCCACCTTCCGGCTGATTGTAATACTGCACGCCAACAATTACGCCCAGTGATACGCACGCGGCCAGCCCCAATTGGCTAACATTCCCCAATACAGGGCGAATTTTTTCCCAAAACGATAGCTTATGCCATGTTTCTGGCGCAGGTTGTGACTCCGGCACAGCCTTCGGCACAAACAGCGTAGGTTCATTTTCCAACGCAGCAGCAAGGCGGGAGGTAATATCAAAATCGAGCACCGCCGGTGTCTCTCCGCGTAGCGTATCGCGGATAAGATGATAATTACGCCACGCTCCTTGCAGCTCACGGTCTTTCGACAGCTCACTCAACAACACGCTGTCTACCGATTCACCGTCCATCAGGGCGGAAAGTTGCTCTTTCTGCATGCCTACTTACCTATATTACTAAAGGTGATATGACTATTGCCTGACACCGGTGCATTGTTGCGGCTAATCAGACCGGAGTTCCCATGGCCATTTACTGCTGAATTAAGGGTTGAATCTTACTGTCAATAAATTCACGGGCTCGAAATATCCGCGATCTGACCGTACCAACCGGACAATCCATAATCGTGGCTATCTCTTCATAACTTAACCCATCTAATTCACGCAAAGTGATTGCCATTTTCAGATCATCAGGCAGTGCTTCTATTGCAGCAAAAACCACCCGCTTCAACTCTTCTGACAACATTAAATTCTCAGGGTTCGATATTTCTTTTAACGCACCGCCTACTTCAAAATTTTCCGCATCTTCTGCATCTACATCGCTGCTCGGCGGCCTACGCCCCTGAGCAACCAGATAATTTTTTGCGGTATTGACCGCAATACGATACAGCCATGTGTAGAACGCACTTTCGCCGCGAAAAGACGCTAAGGCCCGATACGCTTTGATAAATGACTCTTGTACAACATCAGGAACATCGCCCTGTGGGACATAACGGGAAACCAATCCGGCCACTTTATGCTGATAGCGGGCAACCAGAAGATTAAAAGCGCGTTTATCCCCCTGCTGAACACGTTCGACCAGAACCTGATCTGTCAACTGCTCGCTCATCCGAGGTGTTTTCTCCAAAACATTCTTTGTACAGCATCTCGCATTACTCGCTGTTAGTGTGAAATCGCAGTAATTGAGCCAGCTGTTGTATTTGATGCTTATCTCTGAGTAAAGTTCAACGTTGTACTAAATTCTGTGAGTTAAACGCCTATTCAAAGACATAAAAACGATAACAATATATCAGGACCTGATCTAACATAAGATCCCATTCTGAATATATATCATACGTTATGGAACAATCCCTTGAACATCTTTGCGATGTGCTGGTCATCGGAAGCGGCGCTGCCGGTCTTTCATTAGCACTTCGTTTAGCGCCACACTGCAAGGTGATCATACTGAGCAAAGGATCGCTCGCAGAAGGTGCGACTTATTATGCACAAGGTGGCATTGCTGCCGTATTTGATGAAACTGACAGCATTGAATCACACCTGCAGGATACACTGATTGCCGGCGCAGGGCTGTGCGATAAAGCAGCAGTTGAGTTTATTACTGAAAATGCCCGTAATTGCGTGCAGTGGTTAATTGATTGTGGCGTTCCTTTTGATGTGGAAGGGCTGGCGACTGATCAAAAGTTTCACCTTACACGTGAAGGCGGCCACAGCCATCGCCGAATTTTACATGCCGCTGATGCTACCGGAAAGGCGGTGCAAACCACCTTGGTGGATCAAACCCGTTATCACCCAAACATCGCCTTGTACGAAAAGTACAATGCCGTTGATTTGATCACCAGTGCCAAGCATGGCGTGGTACAAGGTGAACAACTCAGTACCCAGCACCCGCCGCTTGAAAACGACCAATCGCGGAAAGTTGTCGGCGCTTATGTCTGGAACAGAACTCTCGAACGGGTCGAATGTATTCGCGCTAAAGCCGTTGTACTGGCCACTGGCGGTGCATCTAAGGTCTATCAGTACACCACCAATCCCGATATCTCATCGGGTGACGGCATCGCCATGGCATGGCGTGCGGGGTGTCGGGTCGCCAATATGGAGTTCAATCAGTTCCACCCGACCTGTTTGTATCATCCACAAGCCCGTAATTTTTTGCTGACCGAAGCATTGCGGGGCGAAGGCGCTTACCTACGCCGGCCTGACGGTTCTCGCTTTATGCCTGATTTTGACGCACGGGCCGAGCTAGCACCGCGTGATATTGTCGCCCGCGCCATTGACCATGAAATGAAGCGCTTGGGTGCTGATTGCATGTATCTGGATATCAGCCATAAACCGGCTGAATTTGTGCAAGCACACTTCCCCACCATTTATGAAAAACTGCTGACATTGGGGCTTGATCTTACCGCAGAGCCGATCCCCATTGTTCCTGCTGCTCACTACACCTGTGGCGGCGTAATGGTTGATCATGCTGGCCGTACCGATATTGATGGTCTGTATGCCATTGGTGAAGTCAGCTACACCGGTTTACACGGTGCAAACCGTATGGCATCTAACTCACTGCTTGAGTGTGTCGTTTATGCATGGTCTGCTGCCGAAGATCTATTGCAGTGGTTGCCTTATGCCGATACCGTTGACTCACTGCCTGCGTGGGATGAAAGTCAAGTTGAGTGCTCTGATGAAAATGTGGTGATCCAGCATAACTGGCACGAATTGCGGCTTTTTATGTGGGATTATGTCGGCATAGTGCGAACCACCAAACGGCTTGAGCGCGCCTTACGGCGAATTAACATGCTCAAACAAGAGATTCATGACTATTACGCCAACTTCCGCGTTTCTAATAATTTATTGGAATTGCGTAATCTGGTACAGGTTGCTGAGTTAATTGTGCTGTGTGCGCTACAGCGTAAAGAGAGCCGTGGATTGCACTACACGCTTGATTACCCTGAGCCACAACCTGATCCTCTGCCGAGCATTCTTTCACCGCACGATAGTCAATCAGGATCAACGCGGTAGCCGTACAAAGCAGCATCACAAACACGGCTCGAAAAAAATGACATGTGTAAATTGCCTGTTTAAATAGCAGGTAATTTACACAACACACTGCCTATGAGTATTTATCATTAATCCGATCGGTTTGCCGCACTACGGCAGAGAGCGTGCGCCATGACCTTTCACTCATCATATCGGGTAATAACCACAACACCCGCGTTCTACGCGTCTTATTTTGCGGATCACGCAGATAAATCAGTAAGCCAAATACAGAAAGTGAAAGTGTACGGCAATAACGCCACTCTGTGTCTTGCCACCTCATCAGATACATCTCACTAAATGCCAGTTTCCCACACATTTTCAGCCCGTTACGGCGCATCTTTTTATATTCAAAAAGCATTAAAAAACTCAAAAATACAAGTAAAAGGGAATATAAAAGCGTATAGGAAAACGTTAGCACCACAGTCAGAGCGGCTATGCTGAGTAGAAAATAAGCAGCACGTAAAATCCATAGTGCGCGCTGCGAAGGGTGAATATCAGACTGCCACAAATCCACGGGCTTGATTACGCGTTTTCATCAGAACAACCATCGCATCTAAAACCGGATCTGTTGGCTTAGTGCTATTCATAAACCAGCGAAATAGATCCGGATCATCGCTCTCAAGCAGGCGAATAAAATCGGCTTTTTGCACATCAGTCAGCGTATCGTACTCATGCTCAAAAAACGGCATGATAATCACATCTAGCTCTAACATCCCACGGCGGCATGCCCAACGCACACGCGCTTTATCATTAATATCCACGTTGCTGACTCCAATAAACAGTCTCAAACACCGCTGATCGTAGCATTTATCAGCTATTTTGCGCTGATTTTATCGTGCTTATTTGTGACCAAACACGCTGTTCTGCCCAATTTATCCGCTTGAAAATCAGATGATTTCACATAGTCAGTCATGCTGTAGAGCGTTATAGTAAATACACTTTTGACTGATTTCGGCAGATAGACGAAATCATTCGGCCAAACAGACAGATGGATTTTTTTATGACACCTGCGATCACGCCCGATTTTTCCACTCAACCTGCTGTACTGTCATCTGAACTCGCCCTTTCGTTGATCCCGCTTGATCATCTTGATCTGCTGAATATCGTCGGCCCTGATGCCATCAAATACCTGCAAGGGCAAGTCACCTGTGATGTGCCAACTATCCAGCCAGAACATTACAGTTTAGGCGCACATTGTGATGCCAAAGGTAAAATGTGGAGCGTGTTCACTCTGTTTCATCTCAACGATGGTTTCGGCTGGATACAACCAAAATCACTCACTGAGCAACAACTGCCAGAACTGAAAAAGTATGCCGTATTTTCCAAGCTGACCATCACCGAAAACACGCAGTGGAAACTGGCTGGATTAGCCGGTTCACATGCAGCAACCGCACTGCAAACGCTGACCGATACACTGCCAGATGCTGCTACACCGGTCGTCAACGCACCGTTTGGCCAGATTATGTATCTCCCCACACCGGCAGATCGTTACATTCTGGTTATCGATACTCACACCACGCCACAAGAGAGCTTGTACAGCACACTGCAACAATCAGGTGCAATACTGCGTCATCACACACAGTGGCAGGCATTAGATATTGAAGCGGGTTTACCGCAATTAAGTGCACAAACTATGGCAGAATTTATTCCACAGGCCGTCAATTTGCAGGCCTTAAACGCCATCAGTTTTACCAAGGGTTGCTATGCCGGACAAGAGATGGTCGCGCGAGCAAAATATCGGGGGGCGAATAAACGCGCCTTATATACCTTGTTGGGTAGTGCGGCACACCTTCCTGTCGCCGGTGAAAGTGTCGAGCTCAAATTAGGTGATAACTGGCGTAAAACCGGCACTGTGTTATCGGCGGCTGCCTTGCCTGTGGGCAAAGTACTGATTCAAATTGTACTTAGCAGTGATCTTGAACCTGACGCACAACTGCGCGTCATTGATGAGCCGAGCAGTGAACTGGCTATCTACCCGCTGCCTTATCAGCGTGATCTTGCCTAACTAACGCTGCTATTTTGCCGTTGCCCCACTTACCGGTATCACAGTGATATCGGTAAGCGTAAAACAGGCCATCTGCCAACAACGTATTTCTCAAAAAAAAGCCCTTCCCAAACAAAAAAAGGCCATAACAATCGTTATGGCCTCATATATCGTATTAGCTGATGGCTACTTTAGTTAACAGCGATATTCTTCAACAAGAACACACTTTTATGGATAAACAACAATAGCCCTGCTACTCATATGGCTTATTGTGCTGCTGCGCGATCAGCAATAAATGCCAACGCCATATCAATACGGGCCAACGCACGCTCACGGCCTACCGCATGCACTGTAGCATCAACAGAAGGTGATTGGCCTGCACCGGTCACGGCCACACGCAGCGGCATACCTATTTTGCCCATACCAATCTCTAATGTATCAGCGGTTTGCGCAATTGCTGCATGAATCGCCTCTACGTTCCATGCTACATCAGCCAACTGTGCACGTACGGCTTCTAGCGGCGCTTGAGCAACCGGACGCAAGTGCTTTTTCGCGGCATCTTCATCAAATGTAGCAAAATCTTCAAAGAAATAACGGCTGGATGCCGCCATCTCTTTCAGCGTCTTACAACGCTCACCCAGCAACGATACAATCTCAACCAATGCAGGGCCATTTGCTGTATCAATGCCCTGATCTTCCATATGCCATGCCAAGAACTCTGCCACACGCACCGGATCAACCGTATTGATATAGTGATGGTTCAACCACAGCAGCTTATCTGTATTAAACGCACTGGCTGATTTACTCACCGCATCTAAAGAGAACAGCGCTTCCATCTCGGCAACAGAGAAAATCTCCTGATCGCCGTGTGACCACCCCAAACGCACCAAATAGTTCAGCAGCGCCTCAGGCAGATAACCGTCATCACGGTACTGCATTACACTGACCGCACCATGACGCTTTGACAATTTTTTGCCGTCATCACCCAAAATCATCGATACATGTGCATACACCGGCACAGGTGCACCCAACGCTTTGAGAATATTGATCTGGCGAGGCGTGTTATTGATGTGGTCTTCACCACGAATAACATGAGTGATCTCCATATCCCAATCATCCACCACCACACAGAAATTGTATGTTGGTGAACCATCAGTACGGCGGATAATCAGATCATCGAGCTCTTGATTACTGAACTCAATCGGGCCACGAATTTGATCATCAAAAATTACCGACCCTTCTTGTGGGTTGCGAAAACGCACCACATGCGGCTCATCAGGTGTGTGGCTGTGTGCATGATCACGACACAAACCATCGTAACGCGGCTTCTCTTTATTCTCTTCTTGTTCAGTACGCAGCGCTTCTAAGCGCTCTTTAGAGCAGTAACAACGGTACGCTGTGCCCGCTTCAAGCATCTGATCAATAATCGCGTTATAACGGTCAAAACGTTTGGTTTGATAATATGGGCCTTCATTCCAACCCAGATCTAACCAATTCATACCGTCCATAATCGCATCAATCGCTTCCTGTGTTGAACGCTCTAAATCAGTATCTTCGATACGCAACACAAATTCACCGCCCATGCGGCGAGCATACAACCAAGAGTACAGAGCGGTACGCGCACCACCCACATGCAGATAACCCGTAGGGCTTGGCGCAAAACGCGTTTTAATTTTCATGATGAGATCTAGGCCTTTGACAAGCAGATAAACAGCTCAGCCCTGTTCAATAGCACCCACTTACAACAGTGGCAACAACATAGAGGCTGAAAAAGTGCTGTTATTTTAGCACTCCCCTTTGAATCCACAACGCAACAATCAAAGCAACAGGCTAAATCCGCGTAAAAATCGCTTCAAAAACGCATAATTGGAGAAAAAGAGATCAATTTGATTATTTTCCCGACGGACGTACAGTTCCATGGAAAAAAACGTTGACTCTCAACGAGTAGCCCCTATAATGCGGCCCTCGTTGACAGCGGGCGATTAGCTCAGCTGGGAGAGCACCTCCCTTACAAGGAGGGGGTCACTGGTTCGAACCCGGTATCGCCCACCAACACTTTCTGTTGTCAACGCTGCGTGTAACGCAGGAAAATGAAAATCAGTGGGTCGTTAGCTCAGTCGGTAGAGCAGTTGACTTTTAATCAATTGGTCGCAAGTTCGAATCTTGCACGACCCACCACTTTTTTAATATCATTGATTTCAATCGCTGATATAATAAAAGTCCCAGGGCGATTAGCTCAGCTGGGAGAGCACCTCCCTTACAAGGAGGGGGTCACTGGTTCGAACCCGGTATCGCCCACCAATTCCCTTCTTCAGTGAAGGTTTGAGTGAACACAGCATTGAGTCACGTTGAATAAACATAACTCTGTTGATTCAGTCAGTAAAAATACAATCAGTTTTAGGATGGGTCGTTAGCTCAGTCGGTAGAGCAGTTGACTTTTAATCAATTGGTCGCAAGTTCGAATCTTGCACGACCCACCATCTTTTCT
>NZ_JBOFRH010000308.1:0-5345 GCF_051650925.1 Plesiomonas sp. | reverse complement strand
ACGTTGATCATCCCAGCGTAGCAAGGTCAGGTGGTTTCCCCAGACACAACCGGTATCTAATGCATAGACTGCCGGTTGGTTAGTTTTCCCAAGCAGTGAAGCCCAATGGCCAAAAACTACCCGATGGTTAGCCAGTAGTCGGTTGGGCAACTGATACCACGGCAGCAGTGGTGCAGGCGCTTGCTCTGCAGGCAGTTTACAGTGCATTTCAAGCCGCCCGTCAGGGTAGCAAAAACGCATGCGGGTGAAGGCATTGATAATATAACGTAGGCGGTCATCACCCTGTAAATCCGGTGACCACTTATCAGGCAAATTGCCATACATCATGCTGAGCATCGCCTGATACTGTGGGCTACGTAGAACCTGTTCCACCTCTGCGGCACAGGCCGCCGCGGTGCCTAGATCCCAATCTGGCGAGATACCGGCATGTACCATGACAAACGGATAGGTAGGGTGTGCCAGCAGCAACGGTTGCTGACGCAGCCAGTGCATCAGTTCGTGACGATCGGGAGCCTCTAAAATCGGTTGCAGGTAATCACGTGGTTTGGCTTTGGCAAGTCCGGCATCAATACTGAGTAAATGCAGATCATGGTTGCCTAAAATGGTGCGCGCTGCCGAGCCTAACGAACGTACAAAACGCAGACATTCGAGTGATTTTGGCCCGCGAGCAACCAGATCACCGGTTAGCCACAGCTCATCATCTTGCGGATTAAACGCCACCTGTTCAAGTAGGGCTAAAAGTTCATCATAGCAACCTTGCAGATCACCGACCAGATATGTTGCCATTGCCGTAGATACCTTACTTTTTGCGGGATGTAGTGCAAGAAAATATGTACTGAACGCTGATATCAGCAGTAAATTGATGATATCAGCGCCCGTATTTGCAGCATAATTTACACTAAATTCACGGCTACAAATTAACGCGGATCGTGTGCGGCATGCGCATCAGCAGCTTGTGGCGGGTTTTTATCCAGCCAGTTTGCTAGCATGCAGTATTGCTCAACGGTAATGTTTTCCGCGCGCAGACCTGGGTTAATGCCTAGCGCTTCGAGTTGTTCAACACTGAACAGGTGGCCAAGACCATTACGGATCGTTTTTCGGCGTTGGTTGAACGCATCGGTAGTTACACGGCTCAGCCAGCGCAGGTTTTGTACCGGATACGGTTTTTCTGCGTGCGGGATCAGGCGTACTACAGCGGAGTCAACTTTTGGTGCCGGCTTAAACGCATGCGGAGGCACTTCGAGTACCGGAATGACCTGACAAAAATACTGTGCCATCACACTTAAACGGCCATACGCTTTGCTGTTTGGGCCTGCCGCCAGACGATTAACCACCTCTTTTTGCAGCATAAAATGCATATCACTGATGCTGTCAGTAAAGCTGAACAGATGAAACATCAGTGGGGTTGAGATGTTGTATGGCAAGTTACCAAATACACGCAGCTTTTGCCCTAATTCAGCGGCAATCTGACTGAAATCAGCAGTCATTGCATCTTGCTGGCGTACGGTTAGTTTGTCTTTTAATTTTGGATTATTGCGCAGGCGTTCGGCCAGATCGCGATCGATCTCGATCACGGTCATATGATCAAGATCGCGGGCTACAGGTTCGGTCAGTGCGGCAAGGCCGGGGCCGATCTCGAGCATAGCTTGATCATTACGTGGGTTGATCGCGGCGACAATACTATCAATGACAAAGAGATCATTAAGGAAATTCTGGCCAAAACGTTTACGGGCACGGTGGCCAAGGTGAACACTGTCATTCATTGTGTTTGTGAATCCGTCATAGTAATCGCGAGAGTGAGCGCTGTCCGAAAGCTCCCCTCGTCAGCAAGTCGGGTACCGGCAAGATCCAATGCCGTTCCGTGATCGACTGAGGTGCGGATATACGGCAACCCCAGTGTAATATTTACCGCACGGCCAAAGCCCTGATACTTAAGTACCGGTAGCCCTTGGTCATGATACATGGCCAGTACTGCATCGGCATCGTGCAGGTATTTATCTTGAAACAGTGTATCTGCAGGCAGTGGGCCAATCAGATCGAGCCCTTGCTGGCGCAGTTGCTGCAAAACCGGCTCAATGGTGGTGATCTCTTCCATACCCATATGCCCGCCCTCTCCGGCATGCGGATTGAGGCCACACACGTAGATACGCGGGTTGGCACAGCCAAATTTACGCTGTAAATCCTGATGCAAAATTTGGATCACTTCACGCAGGCTATCAACGGTAATGGCATCGGCCACATCGCGCAGCGGTAAATGGGTAGTGGCAAGAGCAACCCGCAACGTGTCGGTTGCCAGCATCATCACGACCTTTTCGCATCCTGCACGCTGGGCAAAAAACTCAGTATGCCCGCTAAACGGGATACCGGAGTCATTAATAATGCCTTTATGCACGGGGCCTGTAATTAGCGCAGCGAACTCACCACGCTGACAGCCGTCGGCTGCACGTGCCAGTGTATTGAGTACATAGCCAGCATTGGCACTGTTTAGCTCTCCGGGAATAGCCGGTACTGGCAAGGGTTCTGCTAAAATTGTCAGTGTTCCAGCGGCCTGCGGGCAGGCCGCTGTATCAGGAGCGTAAGGTGTTAACGTTAGCGGCAAATCCAATGCAGCAGCACGGCTATGCAGTAACGCTGGGTCTGCACACACCACTAACTGTACTGGCCATGCCTGTTGTGCCAGCTTTACCACCAGATCAGGGCCAACCCCAGCAGGTTCGCCGGGGGTGATGATCATGCGTGGTATGCGATTACTCATCGCTTGGGTCAACCACTTTGACATACGCGGCAGCACGTTGCTCTTGCAGCCAGACCGGAGTCTCTTCTGCGAACTTCATGTTAAACAGCATGCGGTAGGCACGATCTTTAATGGCCGCATCGGTGCGGTCAACTTTTTTGGTGCCGAGTAACTGCACAATATGCCAGCCAAACGGTGTCTTAAAGGGTTGGCTGATTTGATCTACCTTGAGGCTGTCAAGTTCGTTGCGGAACTGCGGTACGAATGCATCAGGCAGCGTCCAGCCTAAGTCCCCGCCCTGTGCGGCAGAGCCTGGATCTTGTGAATACTCTTTTGCCAGTGCAGCAAAGTCAGCTTTTTTAGCCAGCAGATCTGCCCGCATTTTCAGCAGTTGCGATTGTGCTTGTTCATCACTGAGCATGACTGAGGTTTTCAGCAAAATGTGACGGGCATGCACTTCGGTGGCCTGTACGCTCTGCTCTTCACCACGTAGCGCATTGACTTTGAGGATATGGAAGCCGACACCGGTACGGAATGGGCCAACCAGTGTTCCTGTGGTGGCATTGGTGATTTTTTCCGCAAACACGGTCGGGATGCTTTGTGGGCGTACCCAGCCTAAGTTACCGCCTTCCAGTGCTTTTGGACCAGAAGAGTTGGCGATCGCCATTTTTGAGAAGTCAGCGCCTTTTTTCAGCTCACGCATGACCTGTTCGGCTTTAGCTTGGGCGGCATCCACTTCACTTTGGGTTGGGTTTTCCGGTAGTGGGATCTGGATGTGGCTCAGATTATACTCTTGACCTTTTTGCACTTGCTGACTGATCTGTTTGGCTAGCGTATCAACCTCTTGCGGCAGGATATTAATCCGGCTACGTACTTGTGAGTTACGCGCTTCGGTTGCCAACATCTCTTTGCGGATCTGTTCGCGGTAGTCGGCATAATTGATACCCTGCGATTGCAGATTTTGCTGCAACTGCCCGACACTCATGCGGTTTTGTCCGGCAATGGTTGCAATTGCACCGTCAAGATCGGCATCGTTGACGCTGATCCCCAGTTTACCGGCCAGTTGCAACTGGATTTGATCCAAAATCAGGCGATCAAGCACCTGATGGCGCAGTGCGGTATCATCCGGCAACTGCTGATTAGCTTGCCGTGCATTCAGTTTTACTGATTGCATCAGGCTGTTGACATCACTTTGTAGTACCACGCCGTTATTGACGATTGCAGCTACCTGATCAATTGATTGCGGGGCGGCAATCACACTGGTACTGACCATTGCCAGCAGTGAAAACCACGTCTTCCAGTTCTTCATTCGCCTTTCCATCCTGCGCTTTGCAGCGTTTAATTAATAAGGTAAATATCTGTTATTGAAGTTAACCGTACACACATCATCCTATGATAGGTGTTATTAGTTATTCAATGTAAACGGACGCTGATACGGCAGGATACCACTACCCAACATCTTACCGATACCGGTTGAGTAGTTGTTGCCAAGGCCACGGATCTCAACATTGAATGAAACAGCATTATCATAGGTGCTGGTTCGCGTGTTGTTGTCGTAACCAATTGTTTTTCGCTCATACATCAGGTTCACCGCCCAGCAGCAGGTATTATATTGTAACCCCAACAGCTGTTCTGCCGACTGTTTCAAACCGGTATCGTAATAGTATTGGCCGACAACGCCCAATTTATCGGTCACCGGCCATGCTGAAACTAAGCCCACTTGTGAGATGTTATGGTCATAGTTCTTATTCGGCAAGGCACTGTTGATGTACTCCTGACTGGCATAACGGTAGTTGAGTTGGACTAAACGTTCGCTATCTTTACGGTACTCAACGGCGGTATTGGCCAATGTCACCTGCTTGTCTTGCGGGTCATATTGTACTCCAGCCTTGGCGCTCCAGTTCTCATTGAACAGCACGTTAGACTCAGTGGCCCAGGCAGAAGTTCGCGCTTCATGTTGCGCTTTTTCAGTAATGCGCGGTGCTGACAGGTAAAAGATCTGCCCGATAGCAAAGTTAAAGCGCTCATTAAGGCCCTGATCGAAGATCCGCGTGGTTAAACCGGTAGTGATTTGATTGGCCGATGAGATACGGTCTAAACCGCTATAACGGCGATCACGGAACATACCCAGATAGTCGAGTTGCAGAGCGGTAGAGTCGTAGTTGCCGATAGCTTTTTGATCAGTATACGGACGATACAAGTACTGCACTTGCGGCTCTAAAGTCTGGGTGTAGCCGTTTAGCAGGGCTGTATCTCGCTCTAAGATCATTTTAGCATCGATCTTTCCTTGCGGAATCAAACGTGAAACAGACTCTTCTAATGATGAATTAGCCGTATTTTGCGTTGGAATATCTTGCTGATAGTGGGTGGCATACAGCTTGCCGCTCGCCTCTATGCTGCCCCAGCGGTTAGCCAGCGGGTAACTGAAGCTAGGCTCTAAATGTACCCGTGTTGCTGTCGGCATTACTGGATTATTATTTTCAAAACGTACAATTTGGCCGAACAGGTGGGTATTGAGTTTCTCATCGAGCAAACTGGTGTTGTAATAGTTGATATCGAGCTGTGGCGAGGTGCGATAGACGCTGGCTACTTGGCTGTCAAAAACCTGAAA
>NZ_JBOFRH010000307.1:0-6972 GCF_051650925.1 Plesiomonas sp. | reverse complement strand
AGACAAACGCTCGGCCCAGTAATGGCACTCTTGCTGTATGCGTTGATCGCGTGTTGCTCGGTAGAGTGCGGTGGCTGCCAGTAGTGCACAATACTCATCAATGATGTTCTCTTGCCCATCATCAAGATAGCGGGTGTTGTATTCACGTAGATGCCAGTATCCGCTCAATGCTGTGCGTAGATAAGTACCCTGATCATACTCTCCGTGTCGTGTCTGCCGTGCGGCTTCCGCCAGTGCAGCAATTGCTACTCCACCACCTTGGCGGAAACCGGCTTGCCACTGATCTGATTTATGCCCACTTTGTGTTGCATAACTGCAGATGTGGCGCTGTTCTGGCTGCTTACTCCAGCGATCAAACACTGTCATGTAGAAGTAACCTTCAGGCGCTTGCATTCTGACTAGAAAGTCAGCGCCATACAGGGCTTCATCAAGCATGCGGTGATACAGGTTTTGAATTTTTAAGCGGGTATCATCGGCCAGAATTTCTGCGGCACGAAACATATTCCATGCAACCAGAGGGATCTGCTGTGGATTCATGTGGTTAGCAAAAGAGAGGTGGCTGAGATACTTACTCACATCACCAGAGGCATCATACCAACCGCCATGCAGATCAACCGGAGCTTTCTCTGGATGATCAAAGAAAACAGCCTGTTGATCTTGCTGATCATAGCGACCACTGCAACGCTGGGATTTAAAATAGTTCAGCACATCAGACAGAGTGTTTTGTAGATAAAGGCCTTCACCAATCTCAAAAGTGTGTGATCTGAACGTTCCCAGTGACAGGTAAAAATGCCCATTACATTGGTAATCAGAAAAATTGAGGGTATAGAAATAGCGATCTTTCCACCCCTGAACTGAGCCTTGCTGTTCAATGGCGACCTGACATACCACAACATTGTCTTCAGCTCGGTGAAGACAGGCTTGCTGGCCGCGCAGACCAGACGGTGCTTGTAGCACCGCCTGTTTTGCGCCGTGCCGCTCGTAGCCGAGATGGTTTACTAGCAGCATGGACATTCCTTATGCGAAAAGGTGACAACGAACAAAGTGGTTACTGCCAAGCTGAGTAATCCCCGGCAATGCATCGGTGCATTTTGCGGTTGCATGGGTACAACGTGCAGCAAATGGGCAGCCGATACTGTCAGGTGTCCAAAGTGGTATTTCACCTTTCTCACCTTCGAGTTGGGCGTGAATACTCTTGCTTGGATCGGGAACCGCAGAGATGAGCAACCGAGTATAGGGGTGCTGAGGGTGATGGATCACCTCTTCGGTATCACCCCATTCAACCATATGGCCAACATACATAACGGCGATATCTTCTGCCAAATAGCGGGCAGTGGCGATATCGTGGGTGATGTACATCATGGCCATCTGATTTTCATGTTTCATCTCTTCGAGCAGGTTTAAAACACCGGCACGGATAGAAACATCAAGCATCGACGTTGGCTCATCAGCCAAGACGACATCCGCTTCCACAGCCAAATTACGGGCGATATTCACCCGCTGGCGCTGGCCACCGGAAAGCTGGTGGGGGTATTTCTCGGCGGTCGCTTTTGCTGGCACTAACCCAACTTGTTCAAGCAGTTGGTATACACGCTCACGGCACTCTTTCTCGCCATGTACTTTTTTATGCAATAGCAGAGGGCGGGCAATATGGTGGTAAATATTGTGTGTCGGATTAAGCGACCCAAACGGATCTTGCCATACCATTTGAATGCCTGCGCGGTACTCAAGCATTTCAGAGCGTGATTTAATCTCTTTAATATCACGCCCTTTATAGGTAATTTTACCGGCTGTTTGGGTATACATTTTTGAGATAATACGGGCGGTTGTACTTTTGCCTGATCCCGATTCACCCACTACGGCCAGCGCACGGCCACGGTATAATTTAAATGACACATCATTGAGCGCACGCATCATCGGTTTTGCCAGTGCGTGGCTATTAATCGGGAAGTCTTTGACTATCCCTTTTCCTTCAATAATTGGTAGATCAACAATATTGGTCATGGCTTAACTCCTTATCCGATAACCAGCTTCTGTTCTGCCTGCTGGGTAAACAGATGGCAGTTAGTAAAGCGCTGTGATTCAACTTCATGCAGTTTGGTGTACTCGGTAAAGCACTGCGAGGTTGCTTTCGGGCAACGAGCTTGGAAGCGACAACCTACCGGGATCTCCAGCATGTTGAGCGGATTTCCAGGAATTCCCGCCAGTTTGGTTTTCGGCCCAAACATCGGTGGGAATGAGCTGGCTAGCCCTTCGGTATAAGGGTGATACGGTGAAGTCAAAATGGCTTTTGACGGTGCAACTTCTGCCAACTCACCGGCATACATGATGCCAATACGGTCAGTAAATTCGACCATTAAGCTCAGGTCATGGGTGATGAATAAAATAGAGAAACCAAACTCCTCTTTCAGTGCATAGATCTTTTGTAGGATCTCGCGCTGCACAACCACATCGAGTGCGGTGGTGGGTTCATCCATAATGATCAGTTTAGGGTTGAGTGCCAGTGCGATGGCAATGACCAAGCGCTGACGCATCCCCCCTGAAAACTGGTGCGGATAATCATTGAGGCGACTTGGATGAATATCCACAATTTCCAGCAGACCTTCAGCACGGCGTACAGCTTGCTGACGGGTCATATTGGTATGTGCCATCAGCACATCACAAAATTGCTCTTCGAGTGTCAGTACCGGATTGAGCGCATTCATGGCACTTTGGAAGACCATGCTGATATTGCTCCAGCGAAATTTAGCCATTTCATTTTCGCTGAATGTCAGAATATCGCGGCCATCAAACAGGATCTGGCCACCGGTGATGAATGCAGGTGGCTTATGCAGGCGCATCGCAGAGAAGGCAACGGTACTTTTACCGCAACCAGACTCGCCGGCCAGACCAAAAATCTCACCTTTTTTGATGTCGAAACTGACATTATTCACGGCACGGATATCACCAGCATCAGTGATGTAGTCGACACAGAGGTTACGGACCTCTAACTGAATATCCTGACTCATGCGGTTCCCTCCGGCTGTTGTTTTTTATTCGTTATTGATTTCCAGCGCTGCATACCTTTGTGTGAACGCAGTTGTGGGTTGGCAATCTCATCGACAGCAAAGTTCAGCAGAGCAAGACCGACAACTAAAATCATCAGTGCTACACAAGGTGCGATAACTTCCCACCATGCCCCCACCAAAATAGAGGATGAGGTTTGTACGTTGTAGAGCATGATGCCCCAGCTCACGACGTTGGGATCGCCTAAGCCCAGATACTCAAGTGTTGCTTCAGTCATGATGGCGTACATCACCGAGCCGATAAACGAAGCACCAATGATTGACATCAGGTTTGGCAGGATCTCGACTAAAATGATCCGCCAAGAGGGTTCACCCAGCAGTTCGGCTGCTTTAACAAACTCTTTTTCCCGCAATGACATCGTTTGCGCTCTAACAACCCTTGCTCCCCACGCCCATGACGTGAGGCCGATAATGAGCGTGATGACTAAGGGGCTCGCTTGACCAATAAATGCCGCCAGTACAAACAGTAGCGGGAGTTGTGGGATAACCAACATGACATTCATGAAAAAGGTTAGAACTTCATCAATTTTGCCACCAAAGTAACCGGCAGTGACGCCCATCGCGACCGCTAAAGTACAGACAATAATGCCAGCACCAAAACCAACAGCCAGTGAGATACGCCCGCCATGGATCACTTGACTCATCACATCACGGCCCATACGGGTTGTCCCCATGACATGCTCTGCACTCGGTGCCTCATGTGGGCGGCCAACTCGTTTATCAGGCACATGGGTGGTGACCATTGAGGCTGACAGTGCTAGTAAAATAAAGGCAACAATAATGCCTGAACCCACTAACGCCTTAGGGTTCCCGAGCAGAATTTTGACAAAACTAGGCATACGCATGATTATTTCCCTCCCTTGCGTAGACGTGGGTCTAGAACGACATACAGCAAGTCAGCAATGAAGTTGAACGTCAGCATAAAGACACACATCAACAGAAGCTGACCTTGAATCACCTGATAATCACGCGCCAGAATTGCTTTATAAAGTACGGTACCAAGACCTGGGTAGTTAAAGACGATTTCGATAATTAACTGACCACCAATTGCCGTACCTAATGCCATCGAGAGTGCGGTAACGGTTGGCAGAATGGCGTTACGGGCCGCGTAGTTAAAGACCACTCGGTTTTGGCTCAAGCCTTTGGCTTTTGCCATGGTGATAAAGTCTTCATTTAGTAGGTTAATCATGTTGTTACGCATGGTGATCAAAAAACCACCAACTTGAATCAGCGCAGCACAACCGACTGGCATGATGGCGTGGTACAGCACATCACTGATAAATTCCCAGCTAAACGCAGGCTCTGTACCGGGGGTGAATGCATAACTGGTAGGGAACCATTGCAGACCGACACCAAAGGTAAACAGTGCCAGCAGAGCGACGACTACCGGAGGAACGGCTTGAAAGACCATCATCAGTGGAGAGGCGATGGAGTCGTAGCGGCTTCCACGGAACCATGCTGCAAAAATACCCATCACTGAGCCAATGGCAAAGGCAACGATAATGGCGGTACCGGCAAGAAACAGTGACCAGCCAAATGCAGAGGCTAAAACGTCATTGACGGTAGCGGGGAAGAACTGTGTGGATATCCCTAATTGGCCACTGAAAATACTTTTGATATAGGTTAAATATTGTTGCCACATTGGGGCATCAACAAACCCGAACATTTTTTTCAGTGCTTCGATTTTTTCTGGTGTTACTTGTGCTGTTGCCGAAGCAAACATCATGGTAACGGGATCACCGGGCATAGCACGCGGCAGTGCAAAATTAATCGTCGCGGCGACCATAAATGCGACGAGATAAAAAGATAAACGTCTAATAAAAAAGCCCATAACTCACACCTTTCCTTAAGAATTTTTGTCCTTGGATTCCTTGTCTGGCACCGCTTTTTATAATTATTAGGGTAAAGAAAACCCCCTGGCTCCGTTCGGCCAGCTTGCTTGGCGGATATACAGGGGGTTGAAGATTAATGGAGGCCTGAGCCAACCCCAGGCCTCAGGTCTGTTAAGACTGTTTCGGTGTTAAAGACAGAACTTGCAGTAAACGCTCTGGGTAACCGGCCCAAATTTGTGGACGAGCAACCGGATTCTTCTCATTAAACCAGCCGTCGAAACGCTTGGTGTTGTACTGGAAGAATTCAACACCACTGTATACAGGAACGGTGATCTGTTGAGACGCAACGCGCTCTTGGATCTGGTTCATGATTTCGTGCTGCTCTTTTTTGTCTGCCGTTTTGTTGAAAGAGTCCAGCAGTTTGTCTAGCTGAGCATCTTTGTAGTGGTGCATGGCGAAACGGCCGAATTGCTCGCCACCTTGATACTTAGAGTTAAACGCAGTATCAAAGTATTTGAACGGTGTTGGGCCGTGGAAGTAGTTGGTGAAGGCGGCATCGTAGTCACCTTTTGCCATTTTGGTGTTCAGTACGGCAAATTCAGGTGTTGCAGATTTCGCTTTGATACCGACATCCGCTAGCTGTTCAACACCCAGCTGTACGACGTTGTTAAAGTCAGTCCAACCGTTCGGGCTGATAATTGTCAGCTCCAGTTTCTTACCGGTTGGTGTTTCAACAAAGCCGTCACCGTTGGTGTCTTTAAAGCCCGCTTTTGCCAACAACTCTTTCGCGCCTTTCACATCATGTGTCATGAATGGCTTGTATTTGTTGTGTGTGCCTTCGCTTGCCCAGTTTTTAAATGCAGCACCGATACCGGATGCATAGTCGTTCACAACACCGTTACCGTAGGCGGCGATATCAATGATAGCTTGGCGATCAAGTGCCATTGAGAATGCACGGCGGAAATCAACGTTGTTAACGGCTTCATTAGTGGCCGCATTCGGGCTCTTGAAGTTCAGCAGGAATGCTGTAGAGCCTGCTGGGGTATACCAGTATTTATGCGTTGGTGATGCTGCCGCATAAGTACGGTCGATGTCAGGAATGAACGAAGAGGTCCAGTCCAGCTCGCTGTTGACGATTTTAGCCAGTAGCTGATCGTTGTTTGCGATTTGTGGCATACGCAGACAGTCAACTTTGACTTTGTCTTTTTCCCAGTAATTTGGGTTTTCACACTGTACGTACAGTTGTGGTGTGAAGGTATCGATTTGGGTGTACGGGCCGCTACCTACTGGATTTTCGTTAGTGAAGGTGACTGGGTCTTTCACTTTTTCCCATACGTGTTTTGCAACAACAGGGACTTTAACGATTTCGTTAGCAACCGCAGTGTTGACTTCGACCAAATCAAATTTAACTTGGTTAGTGCCTACTTTCTCGGCTTTAGAAATCCATTTGTAAATACCGACGGTATCTAGCTCTGGGTGTTTTTTCACCATATCGAATGAGAAAACAACGTCATCAGCGCTGAATGGTTGGCCATCAGACCACTTAACACCATCACGGATGTCAAAGGTGACGCTCTTCAGATCAGGTGACATAGTGAAGCCTGTTGCCAAACGGAAAACAGGTTCGTTACCCTTCATTTCGTTAAATACAACCAATGGCTCGTAAATGAAGTCAGTGGTAGTACGCAGAGCTGTATTCAGGTACGGGTTGAAGTTTCTAACAAATGCAGTGAAGAAGTCTGGGACAATGGTGACCATTGATTTTTCTGCCGCAACAGTTGCAGTTGCAGAGAGGCCAGAGGTTACCGCTGCTAACAGTGCTACCGCAATTTTTGTCTTCCTAAGCATAGCTGTTCCTTACTATTTGCTTATTAGTTTTGATGCAGTGGTAAGTACAGAAGTTATCAAAAAAGTGAAACTAAACTGTCTTACTTGCTGTCGGCCATCGTTATACATCTCCTATTTCTCTCCCCGTAGTAACGATGGCATTTCCTGCTTCAGCAATCTAAGGAAACGCTTCTTTGCTAAATGCGTCAATCTACGGTTTCGTTAATATCGTAAAACTTGCTGGTTTT
>NZ_JBOFRH010000306.1:0-4009 GCF_051650925.1 Plesiomonas sp. | reverse complement strand
GGTATTTATCGGTGTGTTGTGGCTGACTGAGGCGCTGCATGTCACGCTGACGGCGTTGCTGGTGCCGATAGTGGCGGTTGGCTTAGGGCTGTTGGAAGCGCCCAAAGCGCTGTCAATGTTTGCCGATCCGATTATTTTTCTGTTCTTTGGCGGCTTTGCGTTGGCCACCGCGTTGCATATTCAGGGCATTGATCGGCTGATTGCCAATCAGTTGTTGGTCGCGGCTCGCGGCCGGATGGGTGTGGCGGCAATGATGCTGTTTGGCGTGTCGGCGTTACTGTCAATGTGGATCAGTAATACGGCAACTGCGGCGATGATGTTGCCGCTGGCAATGGGGGTATTGAGCCAGCTCGATCAGGAGCGTGAGCATAAAACCTTTGTGTTTGTGTTGTTGGGGATCGCTTACAGTTGCAGTATCGGGGGGTTGGGAACACTGGTTGGTAGCCCACCGAATGCAATCGCCGCAGCGCAGCTAGGGCTGGATTTTGCCGGTTGGATGAAGTTTGGTATTCCGGTGATGCTGGTGACTATGCCGCTGATGATCGGTCTGCTGTATCTGTTGTTAAAACCAAATCTTAAGCACACATTTTCGATCAAAACCGAACGCTTGGCTTGGACACCACACCGCATTGTCACGCTGGGCATTTTCTCACTGACAGTAGTCTGCTGGATTTTCAGCAGCCAGATCAGTGCGGCGCTGGGCGGAGTAAAGCAGTTTGACTCGCTGGTGGCGTTGAGTGCAGCAGTACTGATTGGCGCAACCGGTACGGCCAGTTGGGGGCAGATCCAGAAAAATACCGAATGGGGTGTGCTGATGCTGTTTGGCGGCGGTTTGACCCTTAGCGCGGTACTCAAAGAGTCGGGTGCTAGTGTGGTACTGGCGAACGGCATGGCGGATATTTTTGGTGCCAGCCACTGGTTTATCATTATTCTGGCCGTCGCCACCTTTATTATTTTCTTGACCGAATTCACCTCAAATACTGCCAGTGCTGCGTTGCTAGTACCGGTATTTGCCACGGTTGCTGATGCGCTCGGTATGCCGTCAGCGCTGCTGACGCTGGTGATTGGCATGGGGGCATCTTGTGCTTTTATGCTGCCGGTTGCTACGCCACCGAATGCCATCGTCTTTGGTACTGGCCATATCAAACAGAGTGAAATGGTACGTGTAGGGATCTGGCTGAACCTGATGTGTGTCGGTATTGTGACGCTGTTTGCATGGTTCGTGTGGATGTAAATCTCAACTGATTTATCGATGCGATGGGGATTGCTCTCTGCATTGTAAGGCAGAGCCTGATAAGATTTAGGCTCTGTCTTTTTTTATGGCATCACCGTTATGCGTTTGGTTGATCGTGAGTTTATTTTCCGCCACTACCGGGTTTATCACGCCTTTCGAGTGGGTCTGGCATTTCTGTTAACCCTGATTTTGCTGCACTACGCCCCGCTTGGGCACAGCCCGTGGGTACTGGTGACGTTGCTGGTGGTGATGAGCAATATCCCGTATATGGGTGGGGTCTGGCAAAAGGGCTGGCACCGCATTTTAGGCACGCTAATTGGCGCAGTTGCGGGGCTAATTGCGCTAGAGATGCAGTTGATTTCACCGTGGATAGGCTGGATCTGGATGAGTCTGGTTGCTACCGCCTGTGGCTATTATGGTGTTGGGAAACGCCCATATGTGGCGATGTTATGCGGGATCACGCTGGCGATGATTGGCTGGGGTGGCGTTGACGGAGAGAGCGAAGCCTTGTGGCGTGCGGCAGATGTGCTGATTGGTACTTTGCTGGCGATTTTGTTCAGCAGTTTGTGGCCGCAACGCGCCTCTCGCCGCTGGCAGTTGCTGCTCAGCGATAACCTCAAAGCGATGGCGCAACTGTATCAGGTGCACCGTTCTGCCGAGCAGTTGCAGGCGCTCGACAGCGAGCAGGCCATCAAAACTATCTATACCCGCCACCTTTCGATGCGCCCGCTGATGGCTCCGGCATCGCGCGAGCATTTTCTTCCTTTAGAGACACTCAATGAGATCCAAAGTCTGTTACGGCTGATGCTGAGCACGCTTGAATTGCTGGTCGGCACCCACAAATCTTACTGTGAGGCGCATATTCACTGGGAGTTGCCAAAACTCAAAGCCGAACAAATGCAGGTAGCGCGTGCCATGAATGCACAGGCCAGCCGTTTGCGTGGTTTGCGAGCCTCGCGGCCTGACAGTGGTATGTTTGAAACCTTTGTACCGCCAGATTTTATTGTAGAGCGCACCGATGATCGCCTGCCACTGAGCCCGTTTGGTTATCTGTGGTTAAACCGCGAACTGGCACGCCAGTTCACGCGCTTACAGCAGCTATTGCAAGATGCCGAGCCGCAAATCAAAAAAGGCCAACCTCAGCCATTAGTTGCTGAAAAAATCGCTGAAAAAACAGTGCAAACCGAACCGGTATCACCCTTAGAGAACCCGATAAAATAGTGCTGTTTACCGCAAGGTATTGAGTGGGGAAAATGTAACCGATTTTATTTGGTTTTATACCAAACAGAGGTTGTTCAGCGGTCAGATTCACTCGCATAATAGGCAGACGGACGATGTTTTAACCTGCCGAGCGCGGCTTGATAGCGATAATACACTTTGGCTGTAACATCTCTGGCATGTATCGAGCAGGATAAAAATAAGCACGCAATGGAGGGCACTATGCGGTATCAACTAACGCGGTATCAAGTCACACGGCATAAAGCAGCACAGCATCAAGCAACACAGCATAACGTGCCACAGCAGTGGGGCGGAAAACCGGGGCTGTTGAAAAGATGGCGATTGAGTGAGGCGATAGTGGGTACGGCATTGATCTCGATGACGGCACTGGCTGATGTACCCGTGCTCTATAGCGATACTGAATCTGCTCGGGCACCGAGTTTTTCTGTGCGGGAAGAGGTGATCGCACGTGGGTACCAGATGCCGATAGCTGGCCCTTACTCTGCGCAAGTTGTGCCACCGGAGTGCCAGTCTTACCTGCCGAGTAATCAGTACAATGTACTGGCAGTGCAACCGGTCTATTTTTCGTTTAATCGCAGCCAAATTACCGCATCTGATCAGCGAGTACTCGATTGTTTGGCGCGGGTAATGCAGCAAAGCGATCTGCGCGTTGGTCTGGTTGGTAATACCGACAGTATCGGGAGCGCAGGGTATAATCAGGCTCTCGGCTTACGCCGAGCACAGGCTACGGCTACAGCATTGACGCAGCAAAGTGCACCGGCTACCCAGCTCAGTTTTATCCGTAGTGCCGGTGAATCAGCACCGGTTGCCAGTAACAGCAGTGCCGAAGGCCGAGCTCAAAACCGCCGAGTGCAGTTTGTGCTGCAAGAGCCATAAAATGCCGTTCAACAAGAGATATCTACAAACAGAGATCAATAAGCTGGCATTGATGACCTGATCAGTAACGATGACCACTCACCGTGTATGGGCAGCCAGTATATGTGTGTTCTGTATATGATCAGTCACGGTATATTGCATGCTCAGTATCAGAGCGTGCGGCATCGTCGACGCTTCTGTGGCACTATGCGCAATAATTTCATATGCGCAATAATTTCAGAGTCTGCCAAAAGCGGGCTTTACGCTAAATTTTCAGGATGACGTAACATGACGCAAGGATGTACTCTGCGCTGGGCAAACCGCCTGCGCCGTGGCTCGGTGCTGCTTGGCATCCCGCTGTTCGGCATACTACTGTTGAGCTGTACCGTGAATGCAGCAGATGCACCGAATTCGCTAACGCAGGAGTCTGCATCAGTAATCAGTGAGCTGAGCCAGCCAGATCAGGTGAAGCCGGAATCTGCATTGTTGTCGGCAACATTGCCAAAGAGCCTATCCTCTTTACCTACTGAAATCGAAAAACTACCAATACCGAGCTTCTCACTGTGGCAAATAGCCCCGACACGTTCTGAAGCGCCTCCTGCCGTCAATCATGCTCAGATTATGGCTGTTCCGGCACAAACCGGCACGATTGACGAACAGCAGCAATTTCCGGCATGGAAT
>NZ_JBOFRH010000305.1:0-6118 GCF_051650925.1 Plesiomonas sp. | reverse complement strand
TGAATCAGATTGCTGATATTTTGGAAGATAATATTGTTTTTTCGGGCAGCGGATCATTACCTGAACAGTTGGGTGATTTTTTAGCACTGAGTAAAATAACATTGTCTCTTTCTGAAACCTTTACCGGTGGGTTAGTGGCAGCCACATTGCAAGATGATCAGCGAACTGCACTGGCTCTGCGTCAGGGGTGGGTGATTGGCCAGACAGATCAGCGCTTGCCAGATAACCAAAAACTGCTCGGGCATGCTATTGCTATGGCAGAGGCGAGCCGAGAGAGAACCGGAGCTGATTTGGGGTTATCTACATCACGGATTTTACTGGTTGATAACCATATTGAAGTGGCAGTTGCGTTGGCGGATAGAAATAATGAATTTGGTCAGCGGGTGAAGCTGAATGTACGCCATGCTGCCGAACAGCGGGTTGTTGTGACTACATTGCTGCTCGATATGTTGCGGCGCTACTTGGAGTCACGTGATATTTTTGGCCACTATGAGTGGATAGAGTCACTTGAAACGGTGGTTATCCCTAAATCGGGTACGGTACAGCAGGCGGCAAAAAAGCCAATATAAGCGGTCGATATTCGTAAACAGAGATCTAAATCAGAACGGATAGGGCAGTGAAATTGACGATGGGAGTTTAATTTCTAGCGTTCAATTTCAATATCAGATGCGGGGATGCAGCAGCAGGGCAAAATTTCATCGGCAGCAATAAATGCTAGAGGTTCTTGCTGATAGGTAACGTGTCCACTGAGTAAGCGGGTGCGGCACGCACCGCAAAAACCCGAGCGACACTGAAACTCGGGGTGGTACTGTGCCTGCTCAAGTGTTTCAAGTAAGCTTTGCTGCCCACGATACTCAATTACCGCAGGCGAGACACAAACTGAATTCGGATCACGCAAGGTGATCCGAAAATAGCGTTTAGAGCTCAAAATCGTCTAAATCTGCCTGATTCACTTCAGAGTCAATTTGACCAACCAGATACGAGCTCACTTCTACCTCTTGTGGTGCAACTTGTACGTTGTCAGAGACCAGCCAGCTGTTAATCCACGGAATCGGGTTTGAGCGCGCTGGGAATGGCATAATCAGGCCCACCGCATGCATACGAATATTGGTGATATATTCAACATACTGGCACAAAATATCTTTATTCAGGCCAATCATAGAACCATCTTTAAACAGATACTCAGCCCAATTTTTCTCTTGTTCTGCCGCTTCTAAAAACAGATTAAAACAGGCCGCTTCGCACTCTGTTGCAATCTCCGCCATTTCAGGATCATCACGTCCTGTACGCATTAAATTGATGATGTGCTGTGTGCCGGTTAAGTGCAGTGCTTCATCACGTGCAATCATCTTAATGATCTTGGCGTTGCCTTCCATCAGCTCGCGTTCAGCAAAGGCAAACGAACAGGCAAAACTGACATAAAAGCGTACCGCTTCGAGCGCGTTGACGCTCATCAGACACAGATACAGCGTCTTTTTCAGCTCCCGCAGGCTGATCGTGTGGGTTGTACCATTGATCGTATGTGTGCCTTCACCGAGCAGGTGATACAGATTACTGTCGTGGATCAGTTTATCGTAATAGCCTGAAATATCGGTAGCGCGCTTTTTAATCTCTTCATTGACCACGATATCATCAAACACCACCGCAGGGTCTTTCATGATATTGCGGATAATGTGGGTGTATGAGCGCGAATGAATGGTTTCGGAAAATGACCACGTTTCAATCCACGTTTCAAGTTCTGGAATAGAAACGAGTGGTAGCAATGCTACGTTCGGGCTACGCCCTTGAATAGAGTCGAGCAGCGTCTGGTATTTTAAATTACTGATAAAAATGTGTTTTTCATGCTCTGGCAGTGATTGATAGTCAATTCTGTCACGAGAGACATCAACCTCTTCTGGTCGCCAGAAGAAAGAGAGCTGTTTTTCGATCAGACGCTCAAAAATCTCATGTTTTTGCTGATCATAACGAGCCACGTTAACGGGTTGGCCGAAGAACATCGGTTCTAATAATTGATTGTTTTTATGTTGACTGAACGTGGTGTAAGCCATGAAAAGTTACCTTTGTTCTGAAAGAAAACAGAGCTGCAGAGTATAGCGCCCTGAGTGTTTTCTTACATCCAAAAAAAATGATCATCTCTGACACTCAAAAATAAAAAAAGGATCGCACTTGATGAGAAGGCGATCCTTTTCATTTAAGTTCAGATCATGCCGTTAGATTTTGCATGCACCACTTTCGCAATCATCATCAGTTGCGGATGGCATCATGTCATCTTGCAGATCGTCAGCACCATCACGGGTGTTTTGGTAATACAGTGTCTTAACACCGTATTTGTAGGCGGTCAGCAGATCTTTTAGCAGTTGCTTCATGGGTACTTTTTGACCTGGGAAGCGTGCCGGATCGTAGTTAGTATTTGCCGAAATCGACTGATCGATAAACTTCTGGATTATCCCAACAATATGCAAGTAACCATCATTGTTAGGAATATCCCACAGCAGCTCGTAGGCATTTTGCAGTTCATCATATTCAGGCACAACTTGCTTTAAGATCCCGTCTTTCGAAGCCTTCACACTGATATGACCACGCGGCGGTTCAATACCGTTGGTTGCGTTCGATATTTGTGATGACGTTTCTGATGGCATCAGTGCCGACAGGGTAGAGTTACGCAAACCGTGAGTTTTAATCTCGTGGCGCAGCGTTTCCCAGTCATAGTGCAACGGCTCTTTAGTCAGCAGATCCAGATCTTTTTTATAGGTATCAATCGGTAAAATGCCCTGTGAATAGGTGGTTTCATTAAACCACGGGCAAGCTCCTTGCTCTTTTGCCAGCTTATTCGATGCTTTTAGCAGGAAGTATTGAACTGCTTCAAAGGTGCGGTGAGTCAGATCATTGGCACTGCCATCAGAGTAACGTACGCCGTTTTTCGCTAAATAGTAGGCATAGTTAATGACACCAATACCCAGAGTACGGCGGCCCATTGAACCCCGTTGCGCAGCTGGAATTGGGTAGTCTTGGTAATCAAGCAGTGAATCGAGTGCACGAACGGCCAAATCAGCTAGCTCTTCAAGCTCATCAAGGCTATTGATAGCCCCGAGATTGAATGCAGACAATGTACAAAGTGCAATTTCACCCTGCTCATCGTTCACATCATTCATCGGCTTGGTTGGCAAGGCAATTTCCAGACACAAGTTTGACTGACGAATCGGAGCCACATGTGAATCAAACGGACTGTGCGTGTTGCAGTGATCAACGTTTTGGATATAAATCCGGCCGGTAGACGCACGCTCTTGCATCATCAATGAGAACAGATCTAGAGCTTTAACACTCTTTTTACGGATACTGCTGTCTTGCTCATATTGGATATACAGCTGTTCGAATTTGTTCTGATCCATAAAGAATGCATCATATAAACCCGGTACATCTGATGGGCTGAACAGGGTAATGTTGCCGCCTTTAATCAGACGCTGATACATCAGCTTGTTGATTTGTACGCCGTAATCCATATGGCGTACACGGTTCTCTTCGACACCGCGGTTATTTTTCAGTACCAGCAGGTCTTCTACTTCCAGATGCCATAACGGGTAGAACAGTGTTGCTGCACCACCGCGTACGCCGCCTTGTGAGCACGATTTCACCGCACTTTGGAAGTGCTTATAAAAAGGAATACAACCGGTGTGGAATGCTTCCCCGCCACGAATTTCGCTGCCCAGAGCACGAATACGGCCGGCATTGATGCCGATGCCTGCACGCTGTGAGACATATTTAACAATGGCGCTGGATGTAGCGTTGATAGAGTCAAGGCTGTCACCACACTCGATCAACACACATGAGCTGAACTGGCGGGTTGGGGTGCGTACACCAGACATAATCGGTGTTGGCAGTGAGATCTTGAATGTTGAGATCGCATCATAGAAACGGCGAATATAGTCAAGACGTGTTTCACGTGGGTAGTTCGCAAACAGACAGGCTGCAACCAAGATGTACAGGAATTGAGCACTCTCATAAATTTTGCCGCTGACACGGTTTTGTACCAGATATTTCCCTTCTAACTGCTTTACTGCAGCATACGAGAAGTTCATATCACGCCAGTGATCCAAAAACTCATCCATCAGCGAAAACTCTTCTTCGCTGTAATTTTCCAGCAGTTCAGCGTCGTATTTGCCAAGTGCCACCATGTTTTTGACATGGGTGTACAGTGCCGGCGGCTCAAACTGACCATAGGCTTTTTTACGCAGATGGAAAATAGCCAAACGCGCAGCCAGATACTGATAATCTGGGGATTCACGCGAGATCAGATCGGCTGCTGCTTTGATGATGGTCTCGTGGATGTTTTCGGTTTTGATCCCATTGTAAAACTGAATGTGCGAACGTAATTCAACCTGCGAAACCGACACATTGTTAAGACCTTCAGCCGCCCATGTAATGACCCGATGGATTTTGTCCAGATCAATGCGCTCTTCGCGTCCGTCACGTTTAGTTACTAGCAGAGATTGAGTCATAGTTCTTTTATTCAGCCAATGTAATGTAGAAAGTGGGTAACACAGCAGACACTTATTATGATGTTGCACCGCGTTGTTTCGCGGTGTTTGACGGTGCATACATGCGATGGGATGAGCCGATACGCAAATACGCACAAGGTTGCATGCCACTGTGCTCTGTACTTGACAGAGTAGAATAAGCATGCAACACAACATATGGGGTGTCTACGGGAATTGCATAACAAGATAGTGAGGTATCACCGCAGATGCAAGTGCACAAAAAACCGTGATCTTGTGGATAACTGTGTTGAATCTTGGTGTTGTGAGTAGTCACTTACTTTGACATAAACAGCGTATTTCGCTTCTTCAAAATGCAAGGTTTTTTTATTAAAATTATCTCGCCAGAAAAAATTTTTTTTGATCTGAAGCAGTTCGCACAGCTTTTATGCAAACCGGATAAACATGCAGCAGATCAAATTTTGCTATAACAGGATCATCGGGTCTTTAAGTACTTCCGGCTACTGTGATAGTCGCAATATCGGGAGATATTGCGTGTACCTAAGTAGCCAGAGGATCATGCAAGATCGTCGCAACGGGTGTGGATCATGTAATTGACATCGATATCTTTGCGCAGTGAGAACTGATTGAGTAAGGGGTTAAAGGTGATCCCCATAATGTCTTGTTCACGTAGTGGGGTGGCATCAATCCAGTGCAGCAACTCTGATGGGCGGATGAATTTTTTGAAGTTATGTGTACCCTTGGGCACCATGCGTAACAGGTATTCTGCGCCGACTATCGCAAATAGAAATGATTTTGGATTGCGGTTTAGAGTGGAAAAAAAGACATGACCGTTCGGTTTGACCAAGCGTGCACAAGCGCGGACAATTGATTCTGGGTCAGGCACATGCTCTAGCATCTCCATGCAGGTGACAATGTCATATTGACCGGCATGCTGATCAGCATGCTCTTCAACCGTTTGTTGTATGTAGTTGACATCAACACCGCTTTCTAGCGCATGCAGGCGTGCTATTTGCAGCGGCTCTGCGCCCATATCCAGACCAGTAACGTGTGCGCCTTCACGTGCCAAACTTTCTGACAAAATACCGCCACCACACCCTACATCGAGCACTTTTTTGCCAAAAACACCTTCAGTGGCATCAAGAATATAGCTAAGACGCAGCGGATTAATGCGGTGTAACGGCTTAAATTCACCTTCGAGATCCCACCACGTTGAGGCAACGGCTTCAAATTTGGCGATTTCGTGATCATCAACATTACGATTGTTTTGCATGGATAAAACGCATCCCTTCATACACTATTATTATGACAATTATACCTGATCTGCCGCAGATAAATATCTGCTGCGGGTAGATTGGCGGAATTTACAAATTTTGGTGAATAGATAGCGTGTACAAATGGAGGTAACCTGAACGTTCCGGCAGTTGTAGCCGTGGTTTTTCGGCAGGGAGGCCCGTGTCTTGTTTTTTATACACTGGGCGTAAAGTTTGCTTTTATGGTATAGTCTTACACCTTTTTCATCCGGTCAGACGACAATTAGCTGAGGGAATGTGGCGCCATGAGCGACCTAGCCAAAGAAATCACGCCGGTCAATATCGAAGAAGAGCTGAAAAGCTCCTATCTGG
>NZ_JBOFRH010000304.1:0-2105 GCF_051650925.1 Plesiomonas sp. | reverse complement strand
TTTTGGTTAATACCGGTAATGCCTGCGCACATGATGTTTTATGCCTTGCACAGCATGTTCGTCAGTCGGTATTTGCTCGATTTTCAGTCTGGCTCGATCCTGAAGTGCGTTTTATCGGCCGTTCCGGTGAGGTGAATGCTGTGCAGGTACTGGAGTGAATATGAAAAGTACAGATACGCCTTTGCAAATTATACAGTGGCTAGCAGATGGGCAATTCCACTCAGGTGAGCAACTCGGGAAGCGTTTAGGTATTTCGCGCGCAGCTATTAGTAAACATATTCGGACTTTGCAAGATTGGGGATTAGATCTCTTTAGTGTCCCAGGAAAAGGGTACTGTTTGGCAGAGCCTATTGAGTTGTTAACAACTGATGCGATTAAATCTATTACGCCTTCTAGTCAGTTTGAGCTGATCCCTATTATCGGTTCAACCAATCAGTATTTACTCGACAGAATTGGCCAATTTCCTTCTGGTTATGCTTGCCTTGCTGAGTATCAGCAAGCTGGACGCGGGCGGCGTGGTCGGCCTTGGGTATCACTGTTTGGTGCCAATCTCTATTTATCAATGTACTGGCGCTTAGAGCAAGGCCCTGCAGCGGCAGTTGGCTTAAGCTTGGCTATCGGCGTGATTGTTGCTGAAGTATTGCAGCAGCTGGGTACGGATGCTATTCGGTTAAAATGGCCAAATGATCTCTATCTGAATGATAAAAAAGTAGCGGGTATTTTGGTTGAGTTAACCGGACAAACCGGTGATGCGGCACATATCGTGATGGGAATGGGGATTAATGTCTCGCTTCCTGCTTCTGTTCGTAGTCGCATTGACCAGCCGATTTCATGTTTAAAAGATGTATGCCCGACACTTCCACGCAACCAGCTTGCTGGGCGCTTATTAAAAGCACTGGAAGAGAATCTTCCGCTGTATGAACAACAGGGCTTATCGGCATTTTATGAGCGCTGGAATGCACTCGATAACTTTACGGGTAGACCGGTGAAGTTGTTGATGGGTGAACAGCAAATTGAAGGTGTTGCTTGCGGTATTGACTCACACGGCGCACTGCGCTTGCGCTTACCCAGCGGAGAGTTAAAAAGCTTTGTCGGTGGGGAAATTTCACTGCGTCCACTTTAGTAAACTGATAGCTTCAATACTCATTGCAACAAATAAAAAGGCCGCAGCATAATGATATGTACTGCGGCCTTTTGATACATCAATGCCAAATAAAGTATTGAGAGCTAAATCAGAACAACTCTTGTTGAGAGCCCGAGCTATCGATGATGGTTGTTCCTACTTCATGTGTTGGCTTTTCTGTTGGTTCTGTTCCGGGAATAAAATACTCAACCCGTGAACGGCCAGACCCATCGGCTAATTTACCGGTTTTCATGTCAATTGGGATACTTAAAATACCGCCAGGGATCTGTTTTGGTTGCTCAGGGATCCCGCTAAGCGCGGCCTGCATAAATGCATTCCATGCTGGCTGGGCTGATTTTGCGCCCCCTTCGTAACCTGAAATAACTTGACCACTTAAGTTTGGATTTTGTGTTGAACGGCCCAATTCGCGGCGGTGATCGTCAAAACCAACCCATACAGTCGTTACCGTACTCGGCCCGTACCCAGAGTACCACGCATCTTTTGAATTATTGGTGGTACCGGTTTTACCGCCAATATCATGCCGTTTGAGCAATTTTGCCGCTCGCCAGCCAGTACCTTGCCAGCCGGCACCCGGTTCACCCCAAATAGCAGACTCGAGTGCATCACGAATTAAAAATGCCAGTTGGGTACTGATAACATGCGGTGCATAACCTTCACTGGTTTCCGTCTGTGTAAGCAGCGGCGTATCAACATGCTCAATTTGTGGCATAGGTACTGCCCCGTCTTGTGCAGGAAGATCTTCAGTTAGTGCGTTACCCAATACTGCTGCTTTTGCTGTTGTACCGTATACCACCGGTATATTGCAGGTTCCCGTACAGGCAATCAGTGGTTTGGTTTCCTCCAGCAATTTACCGTTTGAGTCCTCAATTTTGCTGATGAAATAAGGCGTAATTAAATAGCCACCATTGGCAAAAACTGAGTAACCGCGTGCGACAGATAGCGGGGTAAAATCAGCCGCTCC
>NZ_JBOFRH010000303.1:0-5702 GCF_051650925.1 Plesiomonas sp. | reverse complement strand
CGGCCATTTTTACGCCCTTTGCGATCATCACCCAGCAAGGCAGCGAACGCCTCTGGTGCGGCAAAACGCTCGCCTAACTCCCGCTCAAGAATCGGGGCTATTTTAGCGCCCACATCAATGCCAACCTCATCAAGCAGCGTAATCGGGCCTACCGGAAAACCAAAATCAAGCAGTGCAGCATCAATATGCTCAATCGCCTCGCCCGCCAGCAAGCAGCGCGCGGCCTCATTCATATACGGTGCTAAAATACGGTTAACATAAAAACCGGCTTTATCGGCCACCACAATCGGGGTCTTTCCCTGCATTTTGGCAAAAGCCACTGTTGTGGCGATCGTTTCTGCCGATGTTCCGGCATGCGGGATCACCTCAACGAGCGGCATTTTGTCTACGGGGCTAAAATAGTGCAGGCCTATCACATTTTCCGGCCGCTGCGCGTGGGCGGCAATTTGGTGGATCGGCAGTGATGAGGTATTCGAGGCAAAAATGGTTTCAGGCTTACCGTGTAGCTCAATATCCTGCACCATTTTTTGTTTCAGATTCAAATCTTCAAATACCGCTTCCACCACCAAATCACGATGTTGATAGGCGGTATAATCCAAACCACCACTGAGCATCAACATCTGTTTTTGCATTTGGGATCGCAGCAAAATCCGCTTTTTAACCCGTTTATTAAGCAAATCAAAACTGTAGCGCAGTGCGTGGTTGATGCCGGTTTCAGCAACATCTTTAATCCGCACTGGCAGCCCGGCTTTGGTAGCGGTCACAAATGCAATCCCGCCCCCCATCAGCCCGCCGCCCAAAATACCTATCTGTTGAAGTGGTCGCGCTTTCGCGTTAGCACCTGACTCTTTTTTCATCTCGGTGGTGGCAAAGAAAATCGAGCGCAGAGCAGCCGATTCTGGTGTCATCACCAGCTCACCAAAATGGCGCGCTTCCGCGTCTAATCCGGCATCAAACCCCTCACTCTGGCCGATACGCACCACATCAATAATGCGCTCCGGCGCAGGGTAGTTTCCGCGGGTTTTATTCAGCGTTTGCTTGAGTGCCTGAGTTAAAATGATATTGCGCCCGATGCTGTTGCCATCCATCAGCCAGCCCATTTTACCGTTCGGGTGCTTACGGGTCGGTTTGGGTTTCAATGCCAGTGCTGCGGCAACATCAAGCAATACCGTATCCGCCACGGCATCATCCACCAGCCCCATTTTGAGGGCTTGTTTAGCGCGCACCTGTCGGCCACTGAGCATCAGATCAAGTGCTTTTGCCACCCCGACCAACGCCGGTAAACGCTGTGTTCCGCCAGAGCCGGGCAGTAAACCCAGTTGCACTTCTGGCAGTCCAAGTACTGTTTTATCACTCAGCGAACAGACTCGTGCATGGCAGGCCAGTGCTAGCTCAAGCCCACCGCCCAGACAAGCGCCATGAATGGCCGCAACCACCGTAAACGGCAGGCCAGCCAACTCTGCCATAATTGCGTGCCCTTCACGTGAAAGTTGCTGTGCTTCACTGCTGTTGCGGCAAGCTGCCAGCATGTTGATATCCGCACCGGCAATAAATGAATCTGGCTTACCGGAGATCAACACCAGCCCTTTTACGGTCGGTTGCGCCGGATCTGAAGGTTGTTGCAATTGCTGTAAAATAGCCCGAATTTGCTGACCAAACTCGGCCTTCAATGTATTCATGCTCTCATTGGGAACATCAATAGTCAGTACCGCGATACCATCATCCCTTACGGTGACAGAGAATGCGCTTTGCGTTGTCATTATTCACTCTCCAATATCATAGCGGCGCCAAGCCCACCGGCTGCACATGCGGTATTTAACGCCAAACCACCTCCACGACGCTGCAACTCGCGCAGCGTTTGGGTGATCATCCGAGCACCTGTGGCAGCAAACGGGTGGCCGTACGCCAGCGACCCGCCCAGCACATTAAACTTATCCATATCAATTTCGCCGATAGCCTGACTGCGGCCTAACTTTTCCTGCGCAAATTTTTGGCTCGCAAACATCTGTACGTTGGCCAGTGTTTGGGCAGCAAAGGCCTCGTGCATATCAATTAAGGTTAAATCTGCCAACGTTATCCCCGCGCGGTCAAGCGCCAGCGGTGTCGCATACGACGGGCCCATCAGCATATCCTGCCACACATCAATCGCGGCAAACGCATAGCTACGAATATAACCCAGTGGTGTCAGCCCCAACGCTTTCGCCTGCCCTTCTGACATCAGCATCACAGCGGCTGCACCATCGGTCAGCGGTGTACTGTTCGCGGCGGTGACACTGCCGTGTTTACGATCAAATGCAGGGCGCAACTTCGCATAACCGGCCAGCGTAGCATCGTGGCGAATGTTGTTATCCTTTGCAAACGGCGCTTTATACGGCGCAACATAGGCAGTCATCACCTCATCATCCAGCAGCCCCTGATCCCACGCCTGCGCCGCACGCTGATGTGAGCGAAGTGCCAGCTCATCTTGCGCCTGTCGGCTAATACCGTAGGTCTTGGCCATCTGCTCCGCGGTTTGCCCCATTGAAAGGCCCGTTGAATACTCGGCAACCGCTGGTGGAACCGGCATTAAATCCCGCAAACGTAAACGGCTGATCACCTTCAACCGCTGGCTCAGTGAACGGGCTTTATTCAGATCAACCAAGGCACGCGCCAGTGTCTTTGATACCCCTATAGGCAGTACTGATGAGGAGTCAGCGCCTCCGGCAATCCCCACCTGTGTATGGCCACACACAATACTTTCGGTGATATTAGCCACTGCCTGAAAACTGGTCGCACACGCACGTGAAACACTGTAAGCATCGGTATGCACACTCATGCCCGTACCCAGTACAATTTCACGGGCAATATTCGGCGCTTCTGGCATTTGTACTACCTGACCAAAAACCAATTGATCAATTAATGCAGGATCAATCCCCGTTCTGAGCACCAGCTCATTCACCACCAGCTTCCCTAAATCCAGCGCTGGCACACCATGAAATGCACTTGCTTGACGGGCAAACGGTGTTCGTAACCCCGCCACCACAGCAATGCGTTCCCCGTTACGGGTGGTAAGATTTTGCGCCGCTTTCATGTGTACTCCTTCCTGAAGATTCACGGGGGATAAATACCGGTCTGGTCTGACCTGAACACCTTGAGTGTAACCTCTTGTTCACATTTTTCAAACAAGTGTTTGAGTGATTATTTGCAGAGTTTTCTGGTAGCAGGATAACTAAAAAAGTGAGTAGAAGAGTGAACCCTTGTATTCAATATTTGGCCACAAGCACAGACAGTGCTATCAGTACATAGTGAACTGAGTACAGGCTCGAGCCTGAGGTAAAACAGCTCTCCAATACCCGCCAATTATTTTGACGCTATTGCCATTTTTTTGACTGTGCTGTTGACTGCATGATGAATCACATTGGAGGCTGCACTTTAGATTATATTATTCACAGAATGTCAGCCGCGGCAGTAGATACGATCTGTTTTAGCCAATGCAGATGTGAACATATTCGCTTAAGCATATCGGCTGAAATATATTGGTTTGAGTGAGTCATGTTGATAAGGGAATACCACCAGATCGCACAGAGAAGGCACAATTATTGCATTTAATTTCTATATTAACGTGCCACCCACGGTTATTTCACTCTCTGTTGGAAAAGATCACCACTATGCTGATGACACGCGATACGTTGCGCTTATTTCACTCGCGTTTCTTTACTCCGCTCACCATAAGCGTTGCTTTATGCTGTGCGGCGCTTAGCCCGCAAGCAATAGCTCTGAATACCCTCAATATCAGTATTGAGCACAACCCCGTTGAGCAGGGAAAACCCTTTACTTTAACCGTCAGTGCTGACGATACTCTGCCCAATGATGCGCTGGATCTCTCCCCCTTGTTTGGTCAGTCTTTTGTTATCGGCAATACCGAATACAACCAAATTCCGGCAGATAAAAAAAATCCGGCACAGACACAGTGGAAAACCACCCTGTTGCACGATCAAGCTGGCAGCTATGAGATCCCCGCGCTCACCATTGATAATGTCTCCAGCCAGCCACTGACATTAACCGTGACACCGCCGGTGACCGCCCCTGAAGAGCCACCACAGCCAGCTCCTGAACCAGAACCTATCATCACACTTGATCAAGCGGTGCTCAGTACCCGCCTCTCAAAGCCGATAGCGTACCCCGAGGAAGCAGTATATCTGGATGTTGACCTTGAACTGGCCAGTGAACTGCTCGACGGCGTGCTCTCAACACCGGAGATCAGCGGTGGAACATTACGGCAGATAGGGCAAGATCGGGCATGGAGTTTAATGCGCGATGGCAACCGCTATCAGATCATCAGCCGCCGCTATCAAATTACCGCCACCGATACTGAAAATGTCACCATAGGTAGCATTCGTTTTCGGGGCACAGTACGTGGCAGCAGCCTGCGGCAGCCACCGCTCAACAGCTATGCAGAATCATTGCCGGTTACCTTAAATATCAAGGCACTGCCAAAAGATTTGCGTAATAACTGGCTTCCGGCAGAAAAAGTAACCCTAGAAGAGACGTGGTTTCCACAGCCGTCAGCCGCCAAAGTCGGCGAACCGCTGACCAGAACCATTCGCCTGCGGGCGCGCGGATTGGGCAATAAGCCACTGGTTATGCCAGCCATTGTGTATCCAAATGAGCTGAGTTTACATGCCCAGCCGGTTGAACAGCGGCGCACGCTCAATGATGAGACCGAACTAGAGATCCGCCATATTCTGATGCCAAAACGCACCGCTGCAGTCATCCTGCCGGAGATAACCATCAACTGGTGGAATACCCAGACAGAGAAAGCAGAGAGTGCAGTACTAGCCGCCCAGCCAATGAGCATCAGTATTAACCCAGCGCTGAGTCAACCTGTAGTCCCGATGGTCAAACCCAAAGAGAACTACGCCAATATTTTTGGCTATCTTGCGCTGTTTGCCGTGTTACTGAGCGGAGGCTTTATTTATTGGCACATGAGCCAAAAACGAAACTTACGTAACGAGCTGAGCAAGCTATCGTTGATGATGCCCAATGAGCCAGAGCCGGAAGATAAAGCGTGGCAAGAGCTAGAGTATGCGCTAAACCAACATGATCCGGCACAGATCACCCGCGCCTTCAGCCAGTGGGCTCGCCTGCGCTGGCCGGGAAGGAAATTCACCCATTTTGCTGAACTGCCAAACGGGGATGCAATAGACAGAGAGCTTACCAAGCTCAAGCGCAGCAACGACAACCCAAACAGCAAGGGACATACAACTGCATGGGACAGCGCCCCTCTACGCCAGTTGCTCTACCGTATTCGTGGTATTCGGCGTGCTGATGCACCGCCAGCTCCCCATGCACCAACCAACAAAACGCGCAAACATGATGACCATCCACAGATCAATTTTAAAATTGAGTAAGTAGGATACAAAAAAACAAAAATAAAAAAGCCGCCAGATAGCCTGTCATACAATGAAGGCGATGGCGGCTTTTTTCATTTGTTTCATTCGTTAATGGCAATCTACACCACTAACCCAGTCACTCGATAACCAACTTAGCGTATAGCCAAATAAGCTATAGTCTGTGCTTGAAAGCCCATTAACGGTAAACCGTTAACTTAACGCAGTGCCAGTTGGAAAATCATGGTTTCAGCCTGACAAGAGAAAGTGAAATCAGCATTAAGCTGTGCACCTTCAGCATTGTCAGTCAGTGAACTCGTGATTTCACATGCA
>NZ_JBOFRH010000302.1:0-1016 GCF_051650925.1 Plesiomonas sp. | reverse complement strand
TACGTTTGTTCACCCTAATCACATAGTTTGCCTATGCTCATGGGGATTCACTCACTTGCCGCCTACCTGCAACTTCAAGTTGTTTGGGTATATATCCGCCTGCGATATTTAAGCGGTGGGCGAGAGATTCCCTGCATTTTCCCTGTGCTTTGCTGTGGGGAGATGTGGGGATTTTTTTATTTGCGATCCGGTGGATGCGCGGTTAGAACAATGCTAGCTGAAAGCTAGCCCTAGATGCAGTGAGCGCTATTGCGTATCAGTTGCGAATGACTTGTGGTGATTTGTTTATGTCTTATATTTCTTTACGATTTTAACCGTGATCACAACGTATTGTTTTGCGAAACAAATATATTTTTCTGCCTTGCTATAGCACCATTTAGCCAAACTTGCAGGATGTAGGGTGGTAGGCCTCATGTCGTATGAAATCAGGATGATTTTATTCCTTGGTATTTTTATTGTCGCCAGTTTGTGTTTATTCGATGTGCTGGTGGATTATCTGTTAGTTAATTATCGCGGTGGCATTTTACGCGTCATGATGCGCTTGATGATGGATTCGCCGTTTAATTATTGGCTCGGCCAAGATGAGGAAATGCTGCAGGCGTTGTGTGAGCCGTTAAGCTAATTGGCTGGATAATGTGAGAGCGGCGAGCAGTGGTTGCGGATGGTAAAAGGCGGCCACCCGTGGTGGCCGCATCAGCAGATCTTGACATTGCGCCTTAGCGCATAGTCACAAACTCTTCGGCAGCCGTTGGGTGAATCGCCACGGTATTGTCGAAATCGCGCTTGGTCGCGCCCATCTTCATGGCGACAGCAAAGCCTTGCAGGATCTCATCCATACCAAAGCCGATGCCGTGGATACCGACAATCTTCTGCTCAGCACCGACACACACCAGTTTCATCCGGCACGGCTGACGGTGCTGAGTGACCGCTGTATACATGGCGGTAAAGGACGAGGTGTAGACCTTCACATTGGCTTCGCCATACTGTTCGATTGCCTGTGGCTCGGTTAAGCCCAC
>NZ_JBOFRH010000301.1:0-2032 GCF_051650925.1 Plesiomonas sp. | reverse complement strand
TCAATAAAGTTGCCACATCCATTGAAGAAACCGCTGAATCTATCCACCAGCTAGATAATGATAGCCGCAGTATTGAAGTGGTTATTGAAGTAATTCGCGATATCGCCGAGCAAACTAACTTATTGGCATTAAATGCGGCGATTGAAGCGGCTCGAGCGGGTGAACAAGGTCGTGGATTTGCCGTTGTAGCGGATGAAGTCAGAACCTTGGCTAAACGTACCCAAGATTCAACCAGCCAAATTAATGAGATTATTTTAAAGCTCCAACATCGCGCTAAAAAATCATCCGAGACCATGAAACAAAGCCAAGAGATGATGCAATATACTGTCAACATCTCCAATAATGTGGGCACACTTATTGATGATGTTAGCAAAGCCATTGCCGAAATATCGCAAACAAGCATTCAAATAGCTACAGCGACTGAGCAGCAAGGTTCAGTTACCGAGGATTTAAACAAAAACATTCTTAATATTAATGCTGCATCGGAAGAGGTTTCCAACGGTGCAAATCAGATGGCAAGCTCTAGTCGTATACTGATGGATTTGTCTTATCAGTTACAAACGTTGATTCAAAACTTTCGGTTAAATTAACTTTTATTTAATAGCCATTAATTTAGCTATCACATTGAAGATCGCCACCAATAAACGATAGCGAGCTAAGTATAAAGAATGGATATTGCATCATAACTTTACTATTCATCGCTTATAATATGGCAGGATCAAAAAAGGGCTCATACGAGCCCTTTTCACTGTTACATTAACCGCAACAATATCTGCGAATTATGCTTTAGCGCGCTATTACGCTTTATCACACTGCTCGACGATATCACGCGCAACGGCTTCGGCCACTTTGATGCCATCAATACCGGCCGACAAAATACCCCCCGCGTAGCCCGCGCCTTCCCCTGCTGGGTAAAAGCCTTTGAGGTTGATACTTTGGTAATCTTTACCGCGCTTGATACACACCGGTGAGGAGGTACGCGTTTCTACGCCTGTCAGCAGACCATCTTCAGAGGCAAAGCCTTTGATTTGACGATCGAAGGCCGGAATGGCTTCGCGGATGGCATCAATTGCAAATGCTGGCAGCGCCTTAGAGAGATCTGTCAGCTTAATACCTGGGGTGAATGATGGCTGCACATCGCCCAGTTCGCTTGGATCTCGCCCTTTCAGGAAATCACCAATTTTCTGCGCTGGCGCATCATAGTTTTCACCGCCCAGCTTATAGGCATTCGCTTCCAGCTCACGCTGTAGACGAATACCAGCCAGCGGATCACCCGGATAATCTTGCTCAGGAGAAATCCCGACCACGATAGCACTGTTGGCATTACGCTCTGCGCGCGAGTATTGGCTCATGCCGTTGGTCACCACGCGGCCTTCTTCTGAGGTCGCCGCCACCACGGTGCCGCCTGGGCACATACAGAAGCTGTATACGGTGCGGCCATTTTTACAATGGTGCACCAGTTTATAATCTGCCGCGCCTAACAGTGGATGACCGGCATTTTTGCCAAAACGCGCTTCATCAATCATGGATTGCTTGTGCTCAATACGGAAACCGACCGAGAACGGTTTAGCTTCCATATACACGCCGCGCTCGTGCAGCATCTCAAAGGTATCGCGTGCACTGTGGCCCACCGCCAGCACCACATGGCGCGATTTGATCTCTTCGCCATTGGACAGAGTCACACCGGTGATTTGTCCATCTTCAATATGGATATCATCCACACGGGTGCTAAAGCGAATTTCGCCCCCCAATTCGATGATTTTGGCGCGCATTTTTTCAATCATGGTCACCAGTTTAAAGGTGCCGATATGCGGCTTGCTCACATAGAGAATTTCTTCTGGTGCGCCAGCTTCCACAAATTCAGTGACCACTTTACGGCCATAGAAATTAGGATCTTTAACTTGGCTATACAGCTTGCCATCAGAGAACGTACCCGCGCCGCCCTCACCAAACTGCACGTTAGACTCAGGGTTGAGGGTACGTTTACGCCAAAAACCGAAGGTATCTTTAGTGCGCTCACGCACTTCTTTAC
>NZ_JBOFRH010000300.1:0-4158 GCF_051650925.1 Plesiomonas sp. | reverse complement strand
GGTTCGGTGGCAAAGAAAGTGATTTTATCCACCCCCTCTTGCACATAATTTTCACCAAATGCCCGCTGTCCGGCTGCAATGGCTTCTTGTACCGCACTCACGGGTTTGGTTTTACTCACCGCCAGCAGCGTGACAGATTCTGGAGACCGCTCGCATTTTACAGCGGTAGCGGCAATTTGTTGATTCATCGCGTGTAGGTTTTCTTTAATATTTCGCATGCTATTGTTTTCAAGGAAATGAAATGGATATCACAGAACTGTTGGCTTTTAGTGTAAAGCATAATGCCTCGGATCTGCACCTTTCTGCGGGTAATCCGCCGTTGATTCGTGTTGATGGTGAAGTGCGTCGCGTTAATATGCCTTCTCTCGACGGGCGCGAAGTGCGTCGTCTGGTGTATGACATTATGAATGATGTGCAGCGCCGAGATTTCGAAACCGAGATGGAGCTTGATTTCTCATTTGAACTGGCCGGTATTGGCCGTTTTCGGGTCAATGCCTACCAGCAGCAGCGCGGCATTGCGGCCGCTCTTCGTACTATTCCCACAGATATACCAACATTAGACCAATTAAACGCGCCTGAAGTGTTTCGGAATATTGCCATGCAGCCGCGTGGCTTGGTATTGGTCACCGGCCCTACCGGTTCGGGTAAGTCAACCACACTGGCGGCGATGGTCAATTATGTGAATCAGAATCAACACCACCATGTGCTCACCATTGAAGACCCGATAGAGTTTATTCATACCAGTAATAAATGTTTGGTTAATCAGCGTGAGGTGCATCGGCACACCCACAGTTTCAGTGCCGCGTTGCGCTCGGCGCTGCGTGAAGACCCTGATGTTATTTTAGTGGGGGAGTTGCGTGATCTGGAAACCATCCGTTTAGCCTTAACTGCGGCTGAAACCGGACATCTGGTGTTTGGTACGCTGCATACCAGTTCCGCCGCTAAAACCATTGACCGTATTGTGGATGTATTCCCCGGTGCGGAAAAAGATATGGTACGGGCGATGTTGTCTGAATCACTAAAAGCGGTGATTTCACAAGTATTGCTGCGCAAAGAGGGCGGTGGTCGAGTTGCAGCGCATGAAATCATGCTAGGTACTCCGGCCATTCGTAACTTGATCCGTGAAGATAAAATCCATCAGATTTACTCGATTTTGCAAACCAGTTCGCGGCAAGGCATGCAAACGCTCGAGCAGGCGTTAACCACGTTGGTCAGCCAAGGTGTTATTCGTCAAGAAGAGGCACAGCGCAAGATGAACTCCATGATGGATGGTATCAATAACGGCAACAGTGGCAGTTATAACAACAGCAGCGCGGGAGTGATGGGGCATGGTTTCGCTGGATGATTTACTGCAAGAGATGCTGCGCTGCGGGGCATCAGATCTGTACATTTCCGTTGATGTTGCCGCGCAATTGCGTATCAATCATGAGTTGAATGCCTACGGTGATCCGCTGGATATTAATACGGTGACCGAGCTGGTGGGGGCAGCAATGGGGCCCGACCGGTTTTTGGAATATTGCCGTTTGAAAGAGGGCAATATGGCGCTGGTTCGGCCATTTGGCCGTTTTCGTGTTTCAGGGTTTTGGCAGCGTGAGTTGCCGGGTATGGTCATTCGTCATATCCGCACCGATATTCCGACGATTGATGAGTTAGGCTTGCCACCGTTAGTCGGTGAGCTGGCGATGACCCGTAAGGGGTTAATTTTGGTGGTGGGTGCAACCGGCAGCGGTAAAACAACCACACTGGCGGCGATGCTGGGCTACCGTAATCAGTATGATCAAGCGCATATTCTAACGGTTGAAGACCCGATAGAGTTTATCCACCCGAATAAGCGCTGTTTGATTACTCAGCGCGAAGTGGGGATGGATACCGAGAGCTATGAAATTGCGCTCAAAAATGCACTGCGTCAGGCTCCAGATGTGATTCAAGTGGGGGAGATTCGGGCACGCGATACTCTACAGCATGCAGTCTCATTTTCTGAGACGGGCCATTTGTGTATTGCCACGCTACATGCAAACAATGCTAGCCAAGCATTAGAGCGAATGGTGCATATGATCCCTGAAAGCAGCCGTGAAGCATTTTTGTTTGATTTATCCAATAACCTGCGGGCGATTATTGGCCAGCAGTTAGTGCCAGGGATTGTGCAGGGAAAGCGCTTGCTGGTGCATGAAATTTTGATCAATACACCACGGGTGACCGACTTGCTGCGCAAAAATCAGCTGTTTGAGCTGCGAGAGGTCATGGCGCGCAACAGTGAGATTGGCATGTGTACGTTTGATCAATCACTGTATGAGCTGTATCGCCGCGGGCTTATCAGTTATACCGATGCGATTCACTATGCTGAGTCAGCCAATGATTTACGCTTGCAGATCCGCAGTAACGGTGATGAAGATTTTTCGCAAAATACCTTTGATAACGTGACCGTTGATTTGGGATAACCGGATTGGGTTTTAAGCCACTGGATAGGGGCAGTGGCTTATCGGGAAGGGGCGCTGTTGGATGGGGGATTACCCCAAATTTTGCTCAAACCAGCTCTCTAAAATGACGCTGGCAGAGGTGGCATCAACGCGGCCTTTATCAAGTGCGCGGTAACCGCCGTGTGAAAACAGGTGTGAGCGAGCCTCAACGGTGGATAACCGTTCATCATGCAATGCGATAGCCTGCCCAAATCGGCCATGGATCCGGTTAGCAAATTTGCGGGCAAGTGCAGTCACTGGCTGTTCTGTGCCATCCATATTCAGGGGTAAGCCGACCACCACCAAATCAGGTTTCCACTCTTTGAGCAGTTTTTCTACCTGCGTCCAGTCTGGAATTCCGTCGCGGGCTTTGAGCGAAGCTATCGGCCTTGCGGTGGCGGTAATCTCTTGCCCGATTGCAACACCAATACTTTTGGTGCCGAAATCAAATGCCATCATTGTACGGCTCATGCGTGACCTGCTTGTGGTGCTATCTGGCGAATATCAATACCCAGTTTTTTGGCGGTGGTTTGCCAGCGCTCACTGATCGGGGTGTTGAACAAAATATCGGGGTCAGCATCAACAATCAGCCATGCGTTTTCTTTGATCTCGGCTTCGAGCTGATCTTTATCCCAGCCGGCATAACCTACGGCAACCAGTACGTTCTCTGGCTGTGCGGCTGTTCCGAGTGTGTGCAAAATATCACCTGAAGTGGTAATCATCACCTCAGGGGCAAGCTGCAAACTAGAGTCAAATTTATCACATGGCGTATGCAGGATAAATCCGCGATCAGGCGCTATTGGCCCACCGGCGAGCACTTGTTTGTCGAGCCGTTTATTGATATCGCGTGGTTCAGGCGTGATATCAATCTGCGTTAGCATCTCTTCAATGGTCATCTCTGCGGTACGAGTTAGGGCAATGCCCATTGCGCCGTCAGTTTCTGAATGCTCACAGATATAAATAACGGATTTTTTGAAAAACGGGTCTTGCATGCCCGGCATGGCAACAAGAAAATGGTTCTGCAAGTTCATTGTTTGTCGGGTTCGCTTGTAGTCAAAACAGCGTGCAGTATGCCGTGCTGTGGTGAGTAAGTCACCTATCTGGTGATGATTCAGGGTTGAGATCAGGCGAAGAGTCTAACTCATTTCGCCTGATGCTCCCTGCGTTTAAGTGCCACTTTTGCGGCTATTACGCAGGTTGTTAGCCATGGTTATGCAGATTATTGCGCGATGCGGGCTTCGATGGCATCCATCAACATTGCGGTAATCGAGACCGGAAACGCCGCTTCAATTTCGCGAATACAGGTTGGGCTGGTGACGTTGATTTCGGTGAGTTTATCGCCGATAACGTCAATACCAACAAAAATCAGCCCTTTTTGCTTTAAAATCGGAGCCACAGTACGGGCGATATGCCAGTCTGATTCGGTCAGCGGGCGTGCTTCGCCACGGCCACCGGCTGCCAGATTTCCGCGTGTTTCACCCTGTTTAGGGATACGGGCCAAGCAGTACGGAACTGGCTCACCATCTACCACTAAAATTCGCTTGTCACCGTCAGTAATGGCCGGCACAAAGGTCTGTGCCATGCAGTAGTTTTGCTCATAGTGGGTCAGAGTTTCGATAATCACTGACAGATTAGGATCGTTCTCTTTCACACGGAAAATAGATGTTCCACCCATACCATCAAGCGGCTTGAGAATAATATC
>NZ_JBOFRH010000299.1:0-1022 GCF_051650925.1 Plesiomonas sp. | reverse complement strand
GCGTAGCTGTCAATGGCGACTGCGCCCGCAGCGACCAGGTCGTTAAGTAAAATACCTGCAGGGCCAACAACTACCAGGGCCAGCGGTGCGGTGAGCAGCAAAATCAGCATCGGTTTGATGAAAAACTTAATAATCGATGGTGAAACCTTTTCGGCAAAGCGCTCAACCCACGACATGAGCCACACCGTTAGAATGATTGGCAGAACCGACCCCGCGTAGTTGGAAAGCAGTACATTGATACCGACAAAATCGACCTTTTGAGCTGTTGCTAGCATTTGGTCAATCCCCGGATGCAGCAACACGCCAGCAAGGGTCATAGCCAGAATCGGGTTACATTCAAACTTCAGCGATGCCCCGTAAGCCAGCAGTACCGGCAGGAAGAAGAAAGCAGCATCAGCAATAATATTGAGCAGTTGATAGGTTGAGCTGGTTTCGCTTATCAGTCCCGTGAGTTTGAGAATGGCCAGCAGTGCTTTAATCATCCCCGCGCCGGTAATCGCCGGGATCACTGGAGTGAATGTGGTCGAAATAACGCTGATAATATGTGTGACGAAACTGGTCGATTGCGCGTTCTTGTCACTGCCTGCCAGACTTTGCTTCTCCGGCAACCCCTTATTGAGCAGGCGATAAACCTGCTGCACTTCATTACCGATAACGATCTGGAACTGGCCGCCTTTCTCGACCACGCTGATCACCCCGGGGATGGCGCTAATCTGCGCAGCGTTAACCTTGGCGCGATGATTAAATTCCATCCGCAGCCGGGTCGCACAATGGGTGAGCATACGGATATTCTCCGCACCACCTACTGCGTGGAGTATTTTGTCTGCTGTTTCTTTATAGTTCATAGCTTCCTCGGTGTTGAGGCAAAAAAAAGACCAAAACAGAGACGCTCCCCTTAACGGGAGAGCATTTCTATTTTGGTCTTGCCTGCTTTCGCAGTAACACGCCATCATAAAAATGGGTTACTTTGAGGCATTGTCTAAACAGTAATGAAATACATCAATCACAGCTGAACGAAATTG
>NZ_JBOFRH010000298.1:0-1374 GCF_051650925.1 Plesiomonas sp. | reverse complement strand
GTGCGCTGCTGAGTCTGGCTCTCTATGCTCTGTTTACCGTACAGACGCGGGTAATCTGGCTATTCCTATTGGCCAGCCCACTGCTGATTAAACATGCTATCGCGGTTTGGCATGAGCCAAATGGCGCGGCACTGCGCCCACTGCTTGAGCAAGTGGTCAAAGGCGCACTGCTGACCAATATTCTGTTTGCCATCGGGCTTGTACTGAGTTAAAGCCGTCGCAGGCATTTAGCTACAACAGTAAAAACAGACTTTCGTTGTATTCGCCCCTCTGGTGGTTTTGCAATCACCTCCGGCGGGGTTATACTTTGGGCACACTCAATCACAAAGCTGATATCTTATGAAATATGATACTTCTGAACTGTGCGATATCTATTTAGATCAAGTTGATGTGGTTGAACCTATGTTCTCCAGCTTCGGCGGACGCAGTTCTTTTGGTGGAAAAATCACCACCATCAAGTGCTTTGAAGATAACCAACTGATCAGTGAAGTACTCGATGAAAACGGCCTTGGGCGCGTACTGCTGATTGACGGTGGCGGCTCAGTACGTCGGGCGCTGATTGATGCGGCATTGGCACGTAAAGCCTGTGATAATGAGTGGGAAGGCATCATCGTTTACGGTGCAATTCGTCAGGTTGATGAGCTTGAAGAGAGTGATATTGGTATTCAGGCGCTTGCCCCAATCCCCGTTGGTGCTGATCACCAAGGGCATGGCGAAGCGGATGTTCCGGTCAATTTTGGTGGTGTTACTTTCCTGCCAGAAGATCATATCTATGCTGACAGCACCGGTATTATTTTATCACCAGAACCGCTCGATATTGAGTAGCCAACAAATAACCTGTTGAATATAGGCTCAATATTCGGTGTGTGTTATTAGCGTAATCTCGCCCATATTGCGCTCATCTTGATTGAACGCGGGATAAAAAAACAGAGCATAAATGCTCTGTTTTTTCGTTTTACACTTCTTCCATCTTGCCAAGCAGAACGCGTAAACGCTCTTGCCAGCCGTGATGCTCAGAACGCAGTTGCTCATTTTCACGCAGCAGTGCTTCGTGGGCAGATGCACCCTGTTGAACTTGTTGTGCCAAACCGTGGTTCTGATCTTTAAGCTCTTCAATTTCCATCTGCAGCAGCTGGATGGTATCGACAGCTTGTTGAACTTTAGATTCCAGCTTCTCAAATACTTCAAAAGACATATAAATACTCCCTCAATCATCGCATTATCGCGACTGTACGTATTGCCGATTGTACCCCACTGCTCGCTTGTACCACAGCCCTATCCACGCAGCTTTTTACTCTCTTTGCACATATATTGTGATTATTGCTCTCTATCCCCTGAAACATCAGGTTCGATAATGCGTATTCTGGTGCCAAA
>NZ_JBOFRH010000297.1:0-1726 GCF_051650925.1 Plesiomonas sp. | reverse complement strand
CAATATAGACAATATGATCTTCGGTCAATTGCTCGTAAGGAATGCCGGTTGGCGTGATCAGCATACCATCACGATAACGTACGCTGACGTTACCGGCAGTTCCCTGATTCAGACCCAGTCGGGTCATCTCCAGACAAGTCGCAATAATCTCACGAGCCAGTGTTGCTCTTTCCATGCGGTACCCCTTTTACGACGAGCGTCATCTATGTTCGGTTATATTCAATCAGTGATAGGCCATGCCGGATCACCGGTGTGTGCGCTGGCGCGAAATAAAGCGATTTGGCAATACGTGACAATCGCGCCAGATGAAAGCGTTAACGATTACGGTGTTTCGATATTTCGTTTTGGATTTTAATTTGGATAATTCGTTAAATACGTCTGCTTCTCTATACCCGTATCTATATGTGAGTCTCGATAGAGGCAGTGAGTAAATCGTTGTTGAGTTATCTTCAGCTTAATATCGGTTGAATTGAATTTTTCGCGTTTATTTTGTGACGTTCATCAATAGGAATTACTTTCTTTAAAGTAAACCCTATGTTTAATCGGGGGTTATTTTGTCCGTTTGTTTTGTTGGGTCGCTAAAACGGGCATTAAATATGTGCGTGGCTGTATGAATGACCGTTTTTGATTATTACGCGCTTATTCGGTCATGATGTATTTGGTATTTGTGTTTTTTCTTTAGGGAACGAATCAAACGGTCAGCGGTTTATGTGGTGATAAAGTGATTAAATTCACATTTTAACCGGATGAAAGGGGACGATGTGAGCTTCGTCATATTTTATTCGTGTTAGGTCTTTAAATTAATTGTCAGCAACACCCGCAAGCAGAAAGAAATGAAAAACAAAACAGAAACAAAATACAAAGAGTGCAAGCCAATAAAGCTCAGCAACAGAGATAAAAGTAGAGTAAGAAAAGCTAAATCTGACTGAGGGTTTTTTATCGTACGGATTGTTAAATCGCGAAGCTTTTTATGGCATCACTGGCGTGGTGTCATGAATAAATTAGATTGTGTGATTTAACGGCGGTGTGATGAGGCCTGAATCAGGATTATGAAAAAATCAGGTAAGAAGCGTATTACAGGTAGCAAACTCTGTGGCATAACAGTGCTGTTATCTGGCTGATGTTACTGAGATTGTTGCTTACGCTGGGTGCTGAGAGACCGGTTTAACCTGCTCTTAGCTCAGCGGTGATGTATGCGGTTACCTGATGGTTATCTTACTTAGGTTTCCTTTTTCGGCAGCAGTGTAGCGCTGAGAAATGGGCCAATGACGTTAATCTGCAGCGCATTATGGTGGGCGAATGGCTATTCATCCACAGGCGTATTCTGGCGTCAGTAGTAGAAAGAATAATGCATTGCATTGCGACCAATTCCTTCTGAACTGCGGGACATCCCTACAGTCATGTTCCTGATTATTGTTCGGTTTGACCGTAATAAATAACAGCATGACATAAAAATAATGATGCCCTACCCGATAACCAATGGAGTGTTAGCCATGTCAGAAATAACGACCAAAAGCACGGAGGCTGCGGACATTATTGCCGGTAATGCACCGTCAGCCGAGGTGGTGCCTAAGAATATTCTGATCCCGTTTATATTACTGACCAGTTGTTTTGCATTGTGGGGACTGGCCAATAATATGACCGATGTGCTGATTGCACAGTTTCGAAAAGTATTTACCTTGACGGATATGCAATCTGGTTTAGTGCAGACTGCTTTTTATGGTGC
>NZ_JBOFRH010000296.1:0-1204 GCF_051650925.1 Plesiomonas sp. | reverse complement strand
CAAGAGTTACCGACACTGGGCTCGTTGCAGCAGGATTCTGCCGCCAGCCAAGCCTTTACCGTGATGCAAGGCAAACACACTCTGCCTGCGTGGGTCAAAAAAGGCAGTACCGATTCACCAACACAAACAGTACGCCTTGATGGCAAAGAATACTGGGTATTCAGCGCCTGCAAACCACATGACTGTGCGGCAGAACAACTGGCGATGCTGTACTCACCGCAAAGCCATACCATGGCCGGTGTGCTGTCACGCAGCAATGAAGACAGCACCGCACAACAGCTGACCTGGCTGAATGTCAGTGATGATTTATCCATTGATGGTAAAACGGTGCTGTTCGCTGCGCTCAGTGGCAGTTTAGCCAATCACCCAGACAGCTTTAACTACCAATAAGTTTTGTCATCTACATTTTAGCGCTCAAGATTAATTATCATGGTTAGGCCGCAAAGATCGGCGGCCTTAGCCATCGACCGATTCTTCAATGCCTTCACGAATGTCTTCGCGCGTAAAGTAATGCCAGCAATTGCGCCCCACACTCTTGCTCTTATACAGCGCTTGGTCAGCTTGCTCAAACAATACTGCCGCCGGTTGTGGGCCATTTGCTACGCCCATACTCAAGGTCACGCGGCAGCTATTTTCCCGCCAACGTAATGCGCGGATCACCGTCTGGAGTTGCTCTAATACCGAAGTCAGTGCGCGCCCTTGCAGTGGCAGTATGGCCGCAAACTCATCACCGCCGATGCAGTACACATGCGCCACGCCCAGCTCTTCGGCCAGCACGCCAGATACGCGGCGGAGCACCACATCACCAAAAGCATGCCCCCAGGTATCGTTAATCAGCTTAAAGCGATCGACATCAATCAAGACCAATACAAAGTGGGTGTTATGCTGTACGGCCAGCGCCATATCTTCATCAAAAGCGCGGCGATTAAAAATTTTCGTCAATGGATCAAGACGTAAACTTAAATGATAGGTTTTATAATGTTCTTTAAGTACCAAAATACTTCTATCCACAAACCATGCATTATGCGCTTCTTTATCTAACTGCGACGTTTGATTTTCTGATAGCAGCGTGAACTCTTGCTCCACTAACCCTAACTCTTGGCGAAATATTTTAAGTAATGCACGCAATCCTAATGCAGAAAGCAATACGATTAAGGAGATAGGAATGACCAACATGACAAACTCATGCATAAATGCCTGCCGA
>NZ_JBOFRH010000295.1:0-1374 GCF_051650925.1 Plesiomonas sp. | reverse complement strand
CCGGCGGCCAATTCACCGGCTAGCGCAGTAAACCGATCGCACTGATTTAATATGCCGCGCGCTTGCTGGAGTAACCGTTCACCGGCCGCGGTGAGTACCGGATTACGCGCACGGCGATCAAAGAGTTGCACACCCAGATCAATTTCTAAATTCGAAATGGTGGTACTCACCACCGATTGTGCTTTACCCAAACGCCGCGCGGCGGCCGAGAAAGAGCCACACTCGGCGGCGGCTTGCAGACAGCGCAGTTGCTCCAGTGTCATGTTCATGCCGCGCTCCATATACCGGTGTGCCTGTTTCACAAGAAACAGTCAACCTATCAATTTTAACGATAGTATCTAACTAACAACTATGCACTTTAAACGATAGATTAGCAGCCACATCGCTAACCAGAAAGAGAAAATACTATGCGCACAGGCTCCGATCGTTTACGTCACGCCATTGGTTTTGAACTCATCGGCCTTATGCTTTGCCCGCTGATCGCCAGTTGGGTGATGGGAATGCAATTACTGGAATTAGGCAAGCTCGCCATCATGCTATCGGTGATCGCCACCGCATGGAATTATGTCTATAACCTGTTGGTCGACAAGCTGATGCAAAAGCTGTTGGGACGCACGCAAAAGAGCTTGCCGGAGCGGGTCTTACATACATTGGTATTTGAGGCCGGCTTGTTGCTGTTTGTTCTGCCATTGATTGCTTGGTGGTTACAGATTTCACTGAAACAGGCATTTGTGCTGGATATGGGCTTTGTGATCTTTTATCTGGTGTACGCGTTTTTCTATAACTGGGCCTATGATCGCATGTTCCCTATCCCAGCCGCGGCAACTGCCACAATAACGGTCGACGAACCCGTAACGCGCGAAAAAGCATCCGTATTATAATCAGGGAATAAAAAACCGGTGACCCTGTATACATCAGCACGGCACCGGTTTTGCTCATACGTCAAGCATGCCAAGTACGATTAACGCTCTAATAATGGGGCGCTGCGGAAGCTCCACATCCCCATCACGCGCAGCGCATCGCGGTAAATACCCAGCAAATCACCATCGGACACTTTTTGCAGCTCGGCCAGTGGCTTATCCAGCGCGGCGACTGACTCGAAGGTAATCCCCTGTGGCCCGGTTTCCCATGTCGCGATTTCCAGCAACGCTTGACCACGGCGCACATGGCTACCGGAACTGAGCAGTACAGCATGCTTAATGCGATGTTGAGTCAAGGCGTAGCGGCTATAGAGGGCATTATCAACGGTGGATGTGGCATAGTTGTCTTGCACAATGCGTTTCGCATCAATACCTTGCTTAACTAACCACTCTTGCATCAAACGTGCTTCGGTTTGGTTGTTTTGCGGCACACCACCGGTAACCACAATCAATG
>NZ_JBOFRH010000294.1:0-4924 GCF_051650925.1 Plesiomonas sp. | reverse complement strand
CTGAGGTGTACCCCTGCCTTAGCCATTCAGTAACGGCTGCTTGTGCTCGATAGATTGAGCGGGAAGGTGAACTTCCCGCTTTTTTTTTACCTTATTGGCGGTATATGGTGTTTTCCGGTGTCTGGAAAGTGGTGCTGTAGGCGCGTGTTATTGCGATACGATATACTCTCATTGTCGTGTTTGACCGTATGCCGTGCGCCCTGCATGGCCATATCTGCAAAAATTAAAGGGGATACCAATGGATTACGAATTTCGCCGTGACCTGATGGGGGCTGTGAAAGCCCAGTTTTCGATGGGGCACGAAGCTCTAGCCTGTTGGATTAATGATGAAATTGCCGGCAATCTGCCGTTTCTGACGGATATTTTGTCGGCGATTGATAGCGTGCGCGGTTCAGAACGGCAGTGGCAACACACTGGGCGCGAATTTAGCCTGTTGATGGATGGCGAAGAGGTCATGGTGCGTGCCAACATCATGAGCTTTGAGAGCGATCAGCTCGAAGATGATATGCAATATTATGATGAAGAGAGCCTGAGCTTGTGCGGATTAGAAGATTTTGAACAGGCGCTGCTGGCTTACCAGCAATTTTTGACCGAAGGGCGTTAACCCTTTGGTTTTTTTATGTGCATCAGTGTAACCCGTGCGGTTAAGTGTTATTCGCCCAATACGTCGGTGTTTTTTATCCCTGACGTAAACCGTACCAGCAACCAATGAATACAATGTGTTGCATATGTAATGTCAGCGTGAATCAAGTGTGAAAGTGGCTTGACCTTCCTGTAGGGGGAAGCGTTAGCCTAAGGTTAACATTTCATCAATTACGGACAGCACGATGCAACGCAGAGATTTTCTTAAACTGGCCTCGGCCTTGAGTGTCGCCACCGGTTGGTCTGGTGGTGCATGGGGTGCTCTATCCGCCCCGCTGAGTACTGCTTTACCTATTCCCCCATTGCTGGAAGCTGACGCCAGCGGTACGGTAAAACTGAATTTACAAACCGGCAGCATGTATTGGCGCGCAGGGATGGCAACCCCTACGTGGGGCATTAACGGTGGTTTTTTAGGGCCAGCGGTAAAGTTACAGCAGGGCCAGCGTACCGCGTTGCAGATCACCAATAATCTGCCGGAAAGTACCACCATCCACTGGCATGGCCTTGAAATTTCCGGTGATCAAGATGGCGGTCCACACCGGATGATCCCCGTAGGAGAGAGCTGGACTGCGCAGCTCGATATCACTCAACCCGCGGCGACTTGCTGGTTTCATCCACATCCGCACCATGTTACCGGACGCCACGTTGCTATGGGATTGGCCGGTTTATTGCTGATTGAAGATGAGCAAAGCCGCCGCCTTGAGCTGCCCAAAACATGGGGTGTTGATGATATTCCGGTTATTTTGCAAGATCGCCGCTTAAATGCGCGTGGTGAAATTGATTATCAGCTCGATGTGATGACTGCTGCCGTTGGCTGGTTTGGCGATATTATGCTGACTAACGGCGTGGTCTACCCTCAGCACACCGCACCGCGTGGTTGGGTGCGCTTGCGCCTACTGAACGGGGCAAATGCGCGCAGTATGCTGTTAGCCTGTAGTGATCAGCGAGACATGCAGGTGATCGCCAGTGATGGTGGTTTTTTGGCTGCACCGGTTGCACTCAAACAATTGACGATGTTACCCGGAGAGCGTTTTGAGGTTTTGGTGTCTACCGCTGATGGTAAACCGTTTGATTTGATCTCATTACCGGTCGGGCAGATGGGAATGGGGTTAGCGCCGTTTGATAAGCCGCTTCCGGTGTTGCAAATTCGGCCAAATGATAAAACCGGTGTCACTGCCTTACCTCCGACACTCGGTACGCTGGCCTCTTTACCGGCGTGGCAAAAATTCCCAGTACAAAAATTGCATTTGAGTATGGATCCACGTCTTGATCGTGAGGGTATGCAAGCCTTGATGGATCGCTACGGCATGGCCGCAATGGGCAATATGGATCACTCAATGATGATGCAGCATATGTCGCCACCAGACAGTGCAAAAGCGGCTACAACAGGCATGGATCATGCCAGCATGGGGCACGCTACAACCAAGACATCGGCAGAGAGTAAATCCGGCAGCAGTATGGCAGGTATGGATCACAGTATGAATGCCATGCCCAACAATGATATGCCAAAAGAGAGTATGCCGAAAAAGAGCATGTCACACGACAGTGCCACTCCAATGGACAAGCCAGCAGCAGATCAACCCCTTGATCTGATGAATGCTAACCGCATTAATGGGCAAGTTTTCTCGATGACGACTCCGGCATTTCACGTATCACAGGGGCAGTATCAGCGCTGGATCATCTCAGGTGAAGGCGACATGATGATGCATCCGTTTCACATCCACGGCTGCCGTTTTAGGATCCTCAAAGAGAATGGTCAGCCTCCTGCGGCCCACCGTCAAGGTTGGAAAGATATCGTCAATGTTGAGGGTGGGGTAAGTGAAGTGCTGGTACAGTTTAATCATCCTGCCAGTGCCGACCACCCCTATATGGCGCATTGTCATCTGCTTGAGCATGAAGACAGCGGCATGATGCTATCGTTTACTGTCGGTAAATAACGGCTGTTTTTACCTATCATGTTGCGGAAAAAACACTCGGTGTAGACCGAGTGTTTTTTTTATGTCTAAAGATATAAACCAGATGACACTTAACCTCAGATCCGTATAATCAATCGGAATGAGAGTAGTTATCACTCGTGTTATCTTGTCGCGTAGCCTCATATACCACCATAAATGGTATGACGCTGGCCTCTATTTAGGGATGGAATTTAATGAAACGTACACTCGGTACTCTGACACTGCTGGCAGCAAGCGTAATTTCAGCCTCCGCATTTGCGGCAAGTAATGAAGTGAATGTCTACTCTTATCGTCAGCCATATCTGATTGAACCTATGCTAAAAGAGTTCACCAAAGAGACCGGCGTTAAGGTCAACATGGTGTATGCCGAAAAGGGGCTGGTTGAGCGTTTAAAGCGTGAAGGTGAACTGAGCCCTGCTGACGTGGTGCTGACCGTTGATATCAGCCGTGTGATGGAAGTGGTGAACGCCGGCCTTGCACAGCCGCTTAAAGATCCGATTCTTGAAAAGAATATCCCAGCACAATACCGTGACTCAGAAGGCCGCTGGTTTGCTCTGACACTGCGTGCACGCGCCATTTACTCCTCAAAAGATCGTATGGGTGCATTACCGATAAGCTTTAACTACGCTGATCTGGCTGATCCAAAATACAAAGGTAAAGTGTGTGTTCGTTCAGGTAAGAACTCTTACAACGTCTCACTGGTTGCCTCAATGATCGCACACCAAGGTGTTGAGAAAACCCGTGCATGGCTAGAAGGCGTGAAAGCGAATCTGGCACAAAAACCGCAGGGCGGCGATCGTGATCAAGTTAAAGCGATCAAAGAGGGTGTCTGTGATTTGGCGCTGGGCAACAGCTACTATCTGGGCAAAATGCTCGAAGATCCAAAACAGCACGCATGGGCTGAAGCGGCAGTGATTAACTTCCCGAATCAGCAAACTGACGGTACGCACGTTAATATCAGCGGCGCGGTATTGACCAAGTTTGCGCCGAACAAAGAGAACGCGGTAAAACTGATGGAGTTCCTCAGTGGTGATACGGCACAGCATATGTATGCGGAAACCAACTTTGAATATCCGGTAAAAGCTGACGTTAAGCCGTCAGAGTTGGTGGCATCATGGGGTACATTTAAAGCCGATACCCTGCCACTGGAAACCATTGCGAACAACTACAATCAGGCCTTGAAACTGATTGATGAAGTGCAGTTCGATCTGTAATTACGCGGTGAGGTAACTGCGCGGGCAGTGACCATTATTGACTGCTCTTAAGGGGGATAAGACTGCGCTGATGCAGTCGTCCCCCTTTTTGCTTTGCATAAGATAAGCGGCATATTGAACTTGATGTTGGGCGCACACTTTTCTTTCGGTGATACCCAACCGGCAATCAGGGTGTGGTATGTTGCCCCCATTGAATAAGTGATGAAGTTTTACCATGATCAGACAGGTTAACCTCGGTTGGAAACTCAGTAGCTGGATAGCAGGTTTGCTGCTGGTGATGCCAATTGGGGCGATTTTTTATGAAGCGAGCCTGAGTGATTCAGGTGATGTATTTAGCCATTTGTGGAACAGCGTGCTGACGGTGTATTTGAGTAACTCCGTTTTGCTGGTCTTGGGCACGGTTGCTCTGAGCTTGCTGTTTGGTTTACCGGCGGCATGGCTGATGGCGATGTACCGTTTTCCCGGTCAAAAAGTGTTGCAGTGGGCGCTTTGTTTGCCGCTGGCGCTGCCGGGGTATTTGGTGGCATACCTGTATACCGATTTTCTGGATTTTGCAGGTCCAGTACAATCATCACTGCGCGCGCTGTTTGGCTGGCAGAGTATGCAAGATTACTGGTTTCCGCCGATCCGTACTCTCGGTGGGGCATGCGTTATCCTCGCGTTTGTGTTGTATCCCTATATTTATCTGATGACCCGCACGGCACTGATGGAGCAATCCTCCTCATTGCTGCAATCGGCACGTCTGTTGCGAGCCTCGCCGTGGCAGGTGTTGTGGCGGGTTTGCCTGCCGCTGGCACGCCCTGCGATTGCCGTAGGTGCATCACTGGTTGCAATGGAAACGCTCGGCGATTTTGGTACGGTAGCCTACTTTGCTGTGCCAACATTAACCACAGCCGTATATGACACTTGGCTGGGGTATGGCGATCTGAGTTCGGCCTCTCGTCTAGCCTCGTTGATGTTGCTCGCAGTGTTTTTTCTGGTCAGTATTGAGCGCTACAGTCGCCGTCGGCAGCAGGTGTACCAAAAGGGCATGGGGCGTGAAGCCCATGAGTTGACCCGCTTAACGGGCTGGCGATCACTGGCTGCACAAACTTACTGCTGGGGGCTGTTACT
>NZ_JBOFRH010000293.1:0-1839 GCF_051650925.1 Plesiomonas sp. | reverse complement strand
TCCCCAGGCATTACTCACCCGTCCGCCGCTCGTCACCCAAGGAGCAAGCTCCTCTGTGTTACCGCTCGACTTGCATGTGTTAGGCCTGCCGCCAGCGTTCAATCTGAGCCATGATCAAACTCTTCAATTTAAAGTTTGTTGCTCGAATAAACTGGCAAATAAATTGTTCAGTCACTCGTTTAACGTAATATCTTTTGGATATCAGCATTCTCAAACGAGTGCCCACACAGATTGTCTAATTAACTTTTTAAAGAGCAATGTCGCATCACGTCCGATTTGCTTTCGCGTTTCGTTCCGTGCCGACAGGGAGCGCATTATAGGGAGGCTCTGAAAAGACGCAAGGGCTAAATCACGTTTTTTATCGAAAAACGCTTCAATCGCGCAGACATTGAACTAAATCACATTTTTTGTGTATTTAACCACCGATTTATAGCCAATACCTCATACCTCTGGCGTCTCATTTCGCTCGAGGAGGACGATTTCCCGCACTTGTTCTCGTTTTTCATCTCTACACATACATAAAGCACACGGATAAAGCCCCAACTCAGAGTTAATGAGTGTAGATGCATAACTGAACTTTTACCGCATTTCCTTATCATTCATTTTCGAACGCAAAAAAGAGTACTTAGGTAAGAATGCATCACTCAACAACGAGGGTTTGTAATAAATGACTGGTTTATCGCAAAATCCTTCAGGATACGTTTAATAAATGGAGTAATCATGACGCTTATATCCAGCAATTACCGATCATTTCGCCTGCCGCGCTGCATGCGCTCTCAGGCCCGTTGAAAGAACACACCATCAATGACCAAGCCGCTACAGTCTTATTACGATCTAATTGATAACCCTTCGCACCGCTGCCCCTGCATCTTGGTGCTGGATACGTCCTACAGTATGTACGACATTGCTATCCGTGAGCTAAATCAGGGGTTGCAGCAATTCATTCAAGCGGTGAAGCATGATGATTATGCGGGGCAATCAGTGGAAGTGGGCGTGGTGACGTTTGGTCATCGAGTTATCCCGCAACTGCCGCTGACACCCGTTCGACAAATTGAGAACGTAGATAACTTTATTGCCAGTGGTGATAGCCCGATGGGCGCCGCAGTACATGCCGGCTTGGATATCTTGGAAGCGCGTAAACGTGCCTATCAAAAAGCGGGAGTGGCTTACCACCAGCCGTGGCTGATTTTGATGACAGATGGCGTGCCTACTGATGAATGGCGCTCGGCAGCGGTACGTTGTCAGACTCTGGCCGATCAGAAAAAACTCTCGGTGTATTCGATTGCCATGGGCCCAGATGCGGATTTAAATGTGTTAACGCACTTTGGTGAGCGTAAACCGATGCGCCTACGCGGACTGCGTTTTCGCGAGTTTTTCCAATGGCTGTCCGCCAGCATGGAGCGCCTGAGCCAATCCCATCCGGATATGCCAGATACCGAAGAAGTTGATACCTTAGGTTGGGAAGCGCTGTGAATCCGGGCGATAAAATTCTGGATATTCACGGCCATTTTCGCCGTTTAGGGGCATACATTGGCCGCGGCGGTGAAGGCACGGTATTTGCCCTGCAGCACCAGCCAGACATTCTCATCAAATGTTACCACGCTGGACGTAGAGCGCTGCCCGCTTACAGTAAAGAGCAGCGAGCGAAAATCACCCAGCAAATCAGCATGTCTGCTGCGCTGCGTTCGTTGCCGTTAGCCTGGCCGCGGGTACTGATTTTTGATGAGCTGCAAAACTGGCTGGGCTATGCCATGTACCATGCGCGTGGATTTCCGCTGGCCAAGCTGATTCATCCTAATTTGTATCATCAGCATGCGCCGGCACTCAATCGCATCGAGT
>NZ_JBOFRH010000292.1:0-1339 GCF_051650925.1 Plesiomonas sp. | reverse complement strand
GCGTACGGTTATCCGGCGGCTGAGCGCGCCTACTATCTGACCTTGAGTTATGACTTCTGATGAACATCCGCTGATCCCCCGCGTTCTGATTTTTGATTCGGGCGTCGGCGGTCTTTCCGTGTATCAGGAAATCCGGCAGCTACTGCCGGATTTACCCTATATCTATGCCTTTGATAATGCCTGTTTCCCCTATGGTGAGCAGCCGCAAGAGCTGATTGTAGAGCGCGTACTGCGCACCGTCGCAGCGGTGCATCAGCGTCATCCGCTGTGCATGGCCGTGATTGCCTGCAATACTGCCAGCACCATTAGCTTACCGGCGCTGCGTAAAACCTTCAGTTTCCCCATTGTCGGCGTCGTACCGGCCATTAAACCGGCAGCCGCGGCTACCCGTAATGGTGTGGTCGGGTTGCTGGCTACTCGGGCTACCGTCAAGCGTCCGTATACGCATACCTTAATAAAGCAGTTTGCCAGTACTTGTGATGTGCGCTTGCTTGGTTCTGCGGAGTTGGTACAGCTGGCGGAAGAGAAGATGCAGGGAAAGGAAATCGATAAAGAGCGTCTGCGCGCAGTATTGCAACCATGGTTAGAGGCCAAGCCGTGTCCGGATGTCTGGGTGCTGGCGTGCACCCACTTCCCTTTATTAAAAGCCGAGCTACAGCAACTAGCGCCTGCTGGTGTACAACTGATTGATTCCGGGCAAGCAGTCGCGCGCCGGGTAAAAAGCCTGTTCAGTGATGAACTACTGGCCACTGGGCAGGGGCTGTCTGAGCCTAATCGCGCCTATTGCACTCATTGGGATGAGAAAACCGCGACCTTAGCCAGCTTGTTTGCCCGTGAAAATCTGGGGCAACTACAGCTACTGCCGGTATAAACGGCAATAATCGCCGGATTATCACCCGGATCGATGTAAAAACACGCGCTTGAACTAAAAGGTCTAATTTATCCTTGCTAAGCGCGTCTAACGCCCTATAATGCGACCCCACTGACACGGCAGCTGTGATGCAACTCACTGATTGGCCTGCAGTAATGAATATCGGCTCTTGAGAAAATGCAAAACATTTTCTTGACAGCAAAACAGGATTGCGGAATAATTCACTTCCTGTCGCTACTTCGGTAGCGAAACGTTCTTTAAAAAGTTAATCAGACAATCTGTGTGGGCACTCGTTTGAGAATGCTGATATCCAAAAGATATTAAGTTAAGCGAGTGACTGAACAATTTATTTGCCAGTTTATTCGAGCGACAAACTTTAAATTGAAGAGTTTGATCATGGCTCAGATTGAACGCTGGCGGCAGGCCTAACACATGCAAGTCGAGCGGTAACACAGAGGAGCTTGCTCC
>NZ_JBOFRH010000291.1:0-7195 GCF_051650925.1 Plesiomonas sp. | reverse complement strand
GAACACTGCCTGATCCAACCAACCTTCATCACTAAGCATCCGGCAGAGACTTCTCCGCTGGCACGTGCTAACGATGAAGATGCAAGTGTAACCGACCGTTTTGAGCTGTTCATCGGTGCACGTGAAATTGCCAATGCTTACTCTGAGTTGAATGACCCAGAAGACCAAGATCGCCGTTTCCGCCAGCAACTGGTAGAGCGTGATTCAGGTGATGCTGAAGCAATGCATTATGATGCGGAATACATCATGGCAATGGAATACGGCCTACCACCAACAGCAGGTGAAGGTATCGGTATCGACCGTTTGGCAATGATTTTTGCTAACGCACCGAGTATCCGTGACGTGATCCTGTTCCCGGCAATGCGCCCGCAAAAATAACTGATTGCCTGCTGGTATCTTAGTATATCGGCATGTTAGCAATATCAGAAAAACGGAGTCGGTTGACTCCGTTTTTTTATGCTGTGATTAACTGGCGCTATACCTAGTATGTGAATCTGCTGTGCCATTTATTGGGATACAGAACACGGAAACATATATCCATACATTTTCCTGCTTAATTCTCAATCAGTTAAGCATATGGTTGCTTGCAGTCACCGCCAAGAAGGTTATAATCGAATCCACGTTACGGGTATTGCGCGTAGCGGCTTTTGCTTTTGCAAGTCAGATTTTAGTGATGCGGGTGTAGTTCAATGGTAGAACGGTAGCTTCCCAAGCTGCATACGAGGGTTCGATTCCCTTCACCCGCTCCAAACCTACCTCTATCTAAGTCTCTTTAGCTCAATTACCCATTGTAAAATAAGCATTTTTCCTATTTTATTACTCAACTGAGTTCAATGAGCCTCTATGCTGGTTAAGCTTTAGAGCATCTTCTGACCACGTCGACAGTGATGTTTTCGGTGGGTGAGCTGGGGTACCCGTTTTACAAACAGTTGGCCGAAGGGTAATAGCTTAGTTATCAACTATATTTACCCAATGTATTGAGCGTAATAATCTGACGTCTCGTACTCGTATTAAGCGATTAGCGTGTAAAACGATTTATTTCTCATATTCTGGTAAGCGCCATGAAAAAGTCATCGGAGCGTTTATCGAAAAATACATGTTTTACTTATTGGATGAATTACCCACGAGCGGGTGCAGCAGCATACATCCCAAAATGGGACTACAGCGGATCCTTTATGACGATACCACAAGATTTTAGCTCCGATACGGCGACGGAAGTCGATTATGATGCCAGATTAAATCTGATTTCGACCACCACGCCGGATAGCCGGATCACCTATGCTAACCAGAATTTTTGTCAGGTAGCCGGTTATCAGCCCGAGGAACTAGAGGGTGAGCCGCATAATATCGTACGTCATCCGGATATGCCTAAACCGGCGTTTGCACAGCTCTGGCAATATATTCGTGCCGGTAAGAGTTGGATGGGGCTGGTAAAGAACCGCTGTCAGGATGGCGGTTTTTATTGGGTATCGGCCTTTGTTACGCCGATCTTAAATTCGCGGGGCGAGGTCATCGAATATCAATCGGTGCGCAGTAAGCCTGATCGTGAAAGTGTGACACGCGCAGAAGCCCTTTATGCTGATTTGCGTTGCAATAAAACGCCGCGTTTACGCCGTCTGGCGTTAATGGCAGGGTTGCCGATATTTATATGCGGCAGCGTGGTGTTGCAAGGTGTCGCATTGTGGCAGCAGGGACTATCTCTTGCCGGTGTGCTGGGATTGCTAGGCTGTGGGGTGGCTGGTGCAGCAAGTGTGTATCTGGTTGGTCGACTACGTACTTTGCAGCAACTGGCGCAGGCAACTTATGACAACCCGCTGATGGAAAAAGTGTACACCGGTCGCTTTGATGATTTTTCGGTGATTGAGCTAGCACTGAAGATGCGTCAGGCCGAGTTGCGGGCGATTGTCGGGCGTGCTACCGATACCTCAGGCCGAATTTTAATGGCTGCTGAGCAAGAGCTACAGAATAGTCAGCAGATCGAGTCCAATTTGTGTCAGCAAATGCTGGCCACTGAGCATGCTAGTGTGGCAATGGATCAAATGTCGTCGTCGATTCATGAAGTTGCAAAAAGCGCGGCGTTGGCATCGAGCATTACCACGCAGGCACAGCAAATTTCGCGAGAAGGGCAGAAAAGTGTCGAGACCACCATTAATTCGGTGTATGCACTGCATAAAGAGTTGGATGATTCTAAACAGGTGATCCATGCTTTGTCACAAAGCAGTACCCAGATTGAAGGCATTTTGGATGTGATTGGCGCGATTGCCGATCAAACCAACTTACTGGCACTGAATGCGGCGATTGAAGCCGCGCGTGCTGGTGAGGCTGGGCGTGGTTTTGCTGTGGTCGCCGATGAGGTGCGCTCTTTAGCGCAGAAAACTCAGTCATCGACCGGCGAAATTCAGCAAATGATCACCCGCTTGCAGGCGATTGCCGCGCAAGCAGTGGAGGCGGTGGAGCGCGGCACTTCATTGTCTGAGCAGTGTAATCAGCAAGCGGTAGAAACTGGTCATCGTCTAGTGCAGATTAATGAAGTACTCAATCAAGTCACTGACAGCAGTCGGCAGATTGCCGGTGCAGTGGAAGAGCAGGCCAAGATGAATGACCAGATCTCGTACAATATTGAAAATATCAATCAGCTGACTGTGGCAACGGCGAGCACCAGTGATCTATCGGTAGATAGCACGCGTCAGTTGGTCGAACAGCTTGAAGCGATGCGTCGTTTGATGCTGCAATTTGAACGCGCGATTTGATGAATGACGTATCAGCTTATGCGTCATTCATGGGCGAAAAAAACGGCTAAGGCCGGTTTTTTTTATCTACAGATTTTTCTGTCGATTTCGTTCGGTTACCCGTGTTGATTTGGCGGTGTTGATGTAGTCAGCATGGGTATTATTACCTGTGATAGCGGGGGAGTGCTATTCCTGAGAAGTCTTGAGAGAGACATCTGATGGGCAAAATATTCAGCCGCTTAGCCCTCTTATGACAGGCCGTACACTCAGGCCTGAAAACCTTCGTTACGTTTTGAACCGGTTTGTTGCCAATCAGTGCTGGAGTCAGACTTGGGCATTCGTTACTCTAATTCCAAGAAATATTTTAAGGGCTTACGATAGCCCTGTTTGCACCAACCTGCGCGGAGTCGCAGGTTTTTTTTTGCCCGCAAAATAGCAGTAAGCATCAGTACTTACTGCAAATGCGCAAATGTGGTGATGAAAGACAACAGAGTGGTTAGTCGGGGCTATTTTTATTCAAGGTAATTGATTTACCCCGTTGTAAACGGATATTGAGCATCTCGACGCCAAAGGAAAAACCCATTGCAAAATAGATATAGCCTTTGGGGATATGTGCGCCAAAACTCTCACCAACAAGCGTGAAGCCCACTAGAATCAAAAAGGCCAGTGCCAGCATCTTGATGGTCGGGTTGTTATCCACAAACTCACCGATACTTTTCGCTGCAACCATCATAATCAGTACGGCAATCACAATCGCAACGACCATAATGGGAATATCGCTGACTAATCCAACCGCCGTAATCACCGAATCAAGTGAGAAGACGATATCTAAAATGGCAATTTGTACTAAGGTGAGCAGAAAATTACTGCTGGCTCGCGCAAGCTGTGGCTGATCATCAGCGCTGTGCTGCTGCAAACTTTCGTGGATCTCGTGGGTGCTTTTGGCTATCAAAAATAGACCACCAAAGAACAAAATCAGATCGCGCCCTGATACAGCATGTTCTGCCAGTGTAAAAACCGGTTCGGTAAGACGCATCATCCAAGTTAATGAGATAAGCAGTAAGATCCGAGTCCCCATGGCAAGACCTAAACCCAGAATACGCCCTTTCTGCCGTTGATGCTCAGGTAAGCGGCCAACTAAAATACTTAAAAAGATAATATTATCAATGCCTAACACAATTTCGAGTGCGGTGAGCGTTAACAGAGCAATCCACGCATTTGGATCAACAAGCAATTCCATGAAAAACCTACACCTAAACAGTACGGGAATGACCTGAAATCATAACCTGTTGATAGGGATTTTTCATTAAGTGTTATAAATCGAAGTGTTTAGCTAAAATTGCAGCGGTAAAGGCTTTTTTAAGATAAAACCCGCGTGGCAGTGTTTTGATCGGCTGACCGTTACGCCCCACAGCATCGGTTAAGGCGCGGTTGTTGCTGGCTTTGGGGCGAAGCTGCAATACCTCACCGTGGCGGGCGGTAATGTTTTCAACTTCTCCTAGCACAATTAAATCCATGAGCTCTTCCCAGTCACGGCGCAGTAGCATCTCCTCGTCTTCTGAAGGAGTCCAGAGCAGCGGCGTACCAACACGCCGTTCAGCCAGTGGAATCGAGCGCTCCCCCTCCACCGGCAGCCATAGAACACACTGCAACTTGTGCCGAACATGGCTAGTTTCCCAGTTAACACCACAGGTGCCGGTGAGCGGTGCTACGCTAACAAAAGTGGTTTCCAGAGGTTTTCCCTGCCGATCGATAGGAATTGTTTTTAATTCAACACCTAAATGAGGGAAGTCCTGCTCGGGTTTACTGCCGGCACAGGCCCCTAAATGGCGTTCTATCAGCATACCAACCCAACCTTTATCACGTTTTAAGTTGGCTGGAACAGGCTGCCCACAGGCTGCCGCAAGCTCGCCGAGGCTGTAACCTGCTAACTGTAGCGCCCGTTGCCACAGTGCGTGGCGAGAAAGGGGAATAGAGAATTCAGATCTGTTCATCGGCGTATTTTACCATGCTTTTTTCTGCCGTTCTTTTTTCTGTATTTCTTATTTCTGCGCTTCTTATTTTTGTGTTTCTTCGTGCTATTTTTTGTGCCCGAACAGCAGTAGGTACAAAACCAGTGTAAAAGATAAACAGAGTGACCACGGTACGGCTATTTTCGCGTAGGTATGATCCGAGCAACAACCTGTGTAGGTTGTTTTTTGAGCAGGCAGAGTCATCCACATCAGATCGTGTGGCGATGTTTTGATCTTATTTATTTAATCCTATGATCTATAAAGAAATAATAATGCAATTATCTTAAGATCATCCATAATAATAAAATTCTAGCTGTACAAATCGCCAACAATAAACAGGATCTTCCCCCTGGTTATCCACAGAAAACTGGGATAATCGTGGATAACCGGTGTGAGTAAGGCGGAATACCCTGCCTGCATAACGCAAAGTACGTGCAACAATAGGGAAAACTGCTGATCTTGTCAGCGATAAGTGTGGATAAATCCACCGCTGGTGGATCTTTGCACAATTGATGATCCTTTCGATCCCTTAGTCTGTTTTTTTGCAGTGGATAAATCAATTGTTCGTTATAAGTTATTGTATTTTATCATTTTAATTTATTGTTTTTGGTTTGATCTTTTCGCGTGAAGAGTCATATTTTGCGTGATGTTGTGTATTTCTACACAGTGATATCCACAGAAAAAGTGAATAATTTCCCGCTGTTAGGGCGAAAGTTGTTTATAAGTGTTTACGGCGGTAAAAGTTATCCATAGGGTGTACAAATAAGCAGCAGAGTCGCGCGATAATGTTGATGCATAACACATCAAGCACTCCCCAATGCGTACATCGGTTTACCGACTCAGGGTTGTATGAAACAATCGCAGCATAACTGACGTTTTCAGTATTGAGGTAGTCCTGTGATTGATGGTGATGGCTACCGCCCAAATGTTGGCATTGTCATTTGTAACCGAGAGGGGCAAGTGCTGTGGGCTCGCCGATATGGACAGCACTCATGGCAATTTCCACAAGGGGGGATCAACTCAGGCGAAACGGCTGAACAGGCCATGTACCGTGAGTTGTTTGAAGAGGTGGGGCTGACAAAAAAAGATGTCCGTTTACTCACCTCAACCCGTAATTGGTTACGTTATAAATTGCCAAAACGTCTGGTGCGGTGGGATACCAAACCGGTGTGTATCGGGCAGAAACAACGCTGGTTCTTATTACAGCTGATGTGTGATGAGTCAAAGGTCAATATGCAAACCAGTGGAAACCCTGAGTTTGATGACTGGCGCTGGGTCAGCTATTGGTATCCGGTACGGCAGGTAGTCTCGTTTAAGCGAGATGTTTACCGGCGAGTGATGAAAGAGTTTGTTTCGGTCGTGATGCCTATTGATGATCTGGAAAGATCATCGCTGAAAAATGCAAGAATAAGAAGGAAAGGATAACCTGATTATGTTGACCAAATTGCGGGAAATTGTCGAGCAGGTCGCCGCCGCGACCGATTTACCACAGGCATTGGAACTGCTGGTCAACAAAACCTGCCAGATCATGAAAACCGAAGTGTGTTCGGTATATCTGGCTGATCATACCCACCGTTGTTATCGGCTAATGGCCACTCGCGGGCTGGCAAAGCCTGCGGGGAAATCGGTAAGCTTGGCCTTTGATGAGGGCGTTGTCGGGCTGGTTGGCTCACGGGCCGAACCGATTAATCTGGCCGATGTACGCCAACACCCCAGTTTTAAATTCCTGCCTGATGTGCGTGAAGAGTCTTACCGCTCGTTTTTGGGTACCCCGATTATCTACCGGCGTCAGTTGCTCGGGGTGTTGGTGGTACAGCAGCGCGAAGTACGCCAGTTTGACGAAAGTGAAGAGTCTTTTTTAGTCACTTTAGCCACTCAACTGGCCAGTATTTTATCGCATACCCAATCTCTGGGGTTACTCAGTGATAGCCAGCAGCGTAGGATCCGCGCGCAGGCTGCCGCACCAGGGGTGGCTATCGGTATTGGCTGGTTGGATAGAACACACTTATCACTGGAAGATATTGCACAAGCCAGCACGCTAGATCCTGATACCGAACGTGAGCGTTTATCGCGTGCGGTAGAGTCAGCGGCCAGTGAATTTCGCCGCCACAGCAAGCGCTTTAATGCCGACATCAGCTCTGAATCTGCTGCGATTTTTGATCTCTATATCCATTTATTGTCAGATATGGCTCTGCGTAAAGCGATGGCCGAGCAGCTTGATCAGGGCGTTGTGGCGGAGTGGGCGGTACGCAAAACGTTTGAGCATTTTGCTGAACAGTTTGCTGGTCTGCCCGATCCGTACTTGCGTGAGCGCGCCAATGATATGCGTGCCTTAGCGCAGCGTCTGCTGTTTCATTTGATGGATGTACCGGAAAGTGAATGGAATTTGCCCGAGCACTTTATTTTGGTGACTGACGAGCTGACGGCCACACTGATTGCTGAATTACCACGTGA
>NZ_JBOFRH010000290.1:0-1709 GCF_051650925.1 Plesiomonas sp. | reverse complement strand
GCACCAGATAGTGGTAACGCGAATAGTGAATAAAGACGATAGCATTCAACTGAGCATCAACCCGCTCAGTTTTAACAGTTTGCTGGCATGGCTTAATACGCTACATGATGAGTTTGGCATCCAAGTACGTTTCTTGGATGTCAGTGCCGAAATGATGCCGGGGCAGGTGCGCGTATTGAATTTGGAGTTGGCATAATTTTAATCGACACTCAGACATCTAATTCAATAGTACCTAATTAGAGGTATGCAAAATCAAATTCGGTGAGAAATAAACCGTGATTTGTGCGATTAATTTCAGAGAGGCTAATCTGAATGCGTTCTATTTAGAGTGTTTAATCTATTTTTATTGGTGAATATTACGAATTAATGAAAACGTCATCTAAGCTTTATTGACAGTCCATTTACCCCTGTGCTCAAATGCCAATAAAATGAGAAGTCTATTTGCATGCTTAATGCATGCTCTATTTTCTGACTGTTTTCTGAATTCGGTTGGTCAATATATTGTCGTTATTTGCGTTTTGGTTTGACGGTTTATTGTCGAGTTTCTCTGTTTGCTTAATGAAATAATTAAATTGATTATTAAAGCGACCAGTTAGTGCACCCAATTGTCTGATGTATATCAAGCGCAGACGATTGATTTTAACCTAAATATAAAAATTAAGTTTATCCGCTTTGCGTATTGCATGGTGGAGGATGAGTAACAACGCTGATTTATTATTGATATGCATCAATGCTGATATCCATATCGTGGCGCGGATATAAATAATCGCGGATATAAATAAAACAAATTTTAATAAATCCCTCTTAGGGATCGCATCAATGTTTTGACCGCAGCGGTATCACGCCGAGGTGGTCTTTTTTGGCGCAGCATCGCTTCTGCGCTGTTTTTTATCTCTAAACTGGAACTATGATGAAACTGACTAAAATTGCATTGCTAACAATCGCCGCGTTTAGCTCGACGGCTTGGGCCCACGGTTATGTGGAAGCGCCACAATCACGTGGCTACGCCTGTAAAACCGGCTTAAACAGTGACTGTGGCGCAGTGCAGTGGGAGCCACAAAGTATTGAAGGGCCAGATGGTTTTCCGTTAGCAGGCCCTGCGGATGGCAAACTGGCGAGCGCGGGCTTGGTGCAATTTAGCGAGCTGGATGCGCAAACCAGCACCCGCTGGAGTAAAACGCCGATTAAAAGCGGTAAGCAGACCATTCGCTGGAATTTTACCGCCAATCACGTGACGCGCGAGTGGCGTTATTACATCACCAAACCGAACTGGGATCAGAATGCGCCATTGACCCGCGATGCATTTGAATTAACACCGTTTGCGGTTCATAGCGGTGATATGCAGCAGCCACCGAAGCAATTTAGCCATGACATCGTGATCCCTAAGCGTAGCGGTTACCACGTCATTCTGGCGGTGTGGGAAGTGGGTGATACCGTCAACAGTTTCTATAACATGATTGATGTGATGTTTGACGACGATAACAGCGAAATCCCTGATTTTGGCTGGGCAAATGTGGGTACCATCTATCCAAGCGTCAATCTGAGTGTCGGCGATAAAGTCAAAACGCGCGTGTTTGATGCCCAAGGTGAGCGTCATGCGCTGTCCACCACGCTGACCATCGCCTCAAATGAGCAAGGCGAGAAAAATCAGTGGGCTTACGCACTGTCGAAAGCGATTAATAGCAGCCAGACCCTGTATCAGGCTGGCC
>NZ_JBOFRH010000289.1:0-1110 GCF_051650925.1 Plesiomonas sp. | reverse complement strand
CGGTTTCAGGTTTTTATAGCCTGAAATCGGTGTTGTTCACATTGGTTCGATTTTTTCTCTATAACCCCGCGTTTCGTTGGCTTTTTTTCTTTTCCTGTCCGAGTCTTTTTGTATTACGCCGTCGTGTACGCGACTGGCGCGTTAGCTTTTTGTAATAAAATAACTGAAAGACTTTCATTTTTGGTGGTGGGATACGAGAAGCAAAAACGGAAGTCTCTCCCTTTTTAGAGCAATGACTTTATAGGGATATTCAGCATATTCATTTTTTTATCTCGCTGAGCTGAAACCATTTTTCAGCAAATTCAAACGATAACTTAAAACGCGATGTTGATTTTTTGTTATCGATTGGTCATTTTGTTGCCATAGGGACACGTCATAATCAGCAGCACTGGCTCAGTAATTCGAGCGGTGTATCAGCTTAAGCAATACCGGGTGAGTGGTTGCTAATTTACAAATGATAAGGAAAGGGTATGAGCGGACAACACAATACTTCGGCGCAGCACCCGCTGCTGACCTGTACTGAGCCTCTGACCGCAGAGCAGCAGGCCATCCTTACCCCACAGGCATTGGACTTTCTGGCCGAGCTGGTGACCCGTTTCGCCCCGCAGGTACCGCAATTGCTGGCGGCCCGTGAAGCGTTCCAAGCGCAGATTGATGCCGGTGCATTGCCTGATTTTCTGCCTGAAACAGAGCACATTCGCGAAAAAGCCTGGACTATCCGTGGCGTGCCTGCCGATTTGCGCGATCGCCGCGTAGAGATCACCGGCCCTGTTGAACGCAAGATGATCATCAATGCCTTAAATGCCAACGTTAAAGTCTTCATGGCGGATTTTGAAGACTCCTTGGCTCCGGCGTGGGATAAAGTGATCCAAGGGCAAATCAACTTGCGCGATGCAGTGGATGGCACCATTGAATATCGCAGCGAAGAAGGTAAATCCTACCGACTCAATGCCCATCCGGCGGTACTGATTTGTCGGGTGCGGGGCTTCCATCTGCAAGAAAAACATATGCGCTATCAAGGCGAGCCTATTCCCGGCAACCTGTTTGATTTTGCACTCTACTTTTTCCATAACCATCAGCGCTTGCTGGCCAAAGGCAGCGGCCCGTATT
>NZ_JBOFRH010000288.1:0-1009 GCF_051650925.1 Plesiomonas sp. | reverse complement strand
CACGTTCCGCAATTTATTTCGCGATTAAAAGAGATTTCCTAATAGCTGTATCGATTCAACAAAACAGCAGTGAAGAAATATCTTTGAAATAAAAAGTAACACGCTAGCGAAAATATTTTTTTGATTTAAACCATCTTTTTATTCTCTGCGCGAAAATAACATTCCCTCGCGCAGATCAATATGTCAGATAAGTCATTCTGTTCTGACAAAGTCGTAATAAAAATAATGATGAAAATAGAAACAATTCGTTTATTTTCGCAACGCAATTCTTGAATGTAAGGTCATTTATCGGGCATTTCGGTGCAATAAATAACAGCTGACACGTTACAGCCATTAATCATAAGCAACAAAATAGAAAACACCAACGTGTATTCATACCGTAAAAAGACCTACAGGGAAGTGAAGAGGCAAGGGACATGCAGCGCGAAGCGCATAAGTATGCAGTACATTTTGTCTAAAAACATAAAACAGACAGAAAATAAGCAGAAAACAGAACAAAACTGCATAGCGCAGCAAAGTTGCCGTGCTGAACGCCACTACATTTACATAATCCGCATTTAAGTAATCAGCTAAGCCAGCAGCCAAGTCATCAATGCAGCAGCTCAGTACTCGCACGTACTCCCCCTACGGATTATTACGTACTTCTTTACCGCTTATCAATGACTTAGCACAGCTATCCAGCACGCCGCTTGCTCATGTTTGGCTCATATCTGGGCTCACATCCGGCAAGGTTACAGCTCATCGAGCAGAATTTGCCACTCCGGCTTTTTAAAGGCGCGGTTTAGGAGATCAGCCAGCTCTTGGTAGCGCGGCTTAGCCACTGCTGGCATCAAGGCCATACCACCTGAGCGCATCTTGTCATAGATGTCACGATACCAGCTGGTTAACGCTGGCGGCAACGGCGTATGCGCCCGTTTTCCCAGCCACCATAGCCCTTGAATCGGCAGGCTCAGTGCAAAAAGCCCCACAATCACGGCCATCGCCATGTTGTTTCCGCCGCCTAACGACA
>NZ_JBOFRH010000287.1:0-19131 GCF_051650925.1 Plesiomonas sp. | reverse complement strand
CTGGCCGCCGGTTCGCGCGGCTATGCAGCACTGCCAGCACTTGATCGCTACGCCAATGCCATCGGGCTGGCGTTTCAAGTGCAAGATGACATTTTAGATGTTATCGGTGATACCCATGTGATAGGAAAACGTCAGGGCGCAGACATTGAACTGGGTAAAAGTACCTATCCTGCCCTGCTTGGCATCGCAGGCGCACAGGCAAAAGCGCAGGAGTTATACCAAGAAGCTTTAGGCGCATTGCAAACTCTGCCGTACAATACCAGAGCACTGGAAGCTCTCGCCAGTTACATCATTGAGCGCGACAAATAAAACCTTAAAGCGCAACGCGAGTTTGTGATGAATCTTGATATTGCTAAATACCCGATGTTGGCGTTGGTAAATACGCCAGAAGACTTACGCCTGATCCCAAAAGACAACTTACCTCAGTTGTGCGATGAGTTGCGCCAGTATCTACTCAATTCCGTCAGCCGTACCAGTGGCCATTTGGCATCTGGTTTGGGTACTGTTGAGCTGACTGTCGCCCTGCACTATGTGTATAACACCCCTTTTGATCACCTTATTTGGGATGTGGGGCATCAGGCTTATCCACATAAAATTCTTACCGGCCGCCGTGAGCGGATGCCAACTATCCGGCAAAAAGGCGGGCTGCACCCCTTCCCTTGGCGGGAGGAGAGTGAGTTTGATGTGCTGTCGGTTGGGCACTCCTCTACCTCTATCAGCGCTGCGCTGGGTCTGGCTGTTGCCGCCGAGCGCGAAGCGAAGGGCCGTAAAGTGGTCTCGGTGATCGGTGATGGTGCAATGACTGCCGGTATGGCATTTGAGGCAATGAACCATGCTGGTGATGTACACCCAGATATGCTGGTCATCCTCAATGATAATGAGATGTCGATTTCAGAAAATGTCGGCGCACTCAACAACCATCTGGCACGGGTACTCTCGGGCAGCCTATACTCCTCTATCCGCGAAGGCGGTAAAAAAGTACTGGCAGGCCTTCCCCCGATTAAAGAGTTGCTCAAGCGTACAGAAGAGCACATTAAAGGGATGGTTGTACCGGGAACGCTGTTTGAAGAGCTTGGTTTCAACTATATCGGCCCGATTGACGGGCACAATGTAGAAGAGCTGACCCGTACACTGAAAAATATGCGCAGCTTAAAAGGTCCACAACTGCTGCATATTATGACCAAAAAAGGCAAAGGTTATGCACCAGCGGAGAAAGATCCGATTGGTTATCATGGCGTGCCAAAATTTGATCCAACCCAAGATTCGCTGCCAAAAAGCACCGGTGGCTTACCAAGCTACTCAACCATTTTTGGCAACTGGCTGTGTGATGTTGCAGCCAAAGATCCGCAATTGGTGGCCATTACCCCTGCAATGCGTGAAGGCTCGGGAATGGTGCGCTTCTCTAAAGAGTTTCCCAAGCAATATTTTGATGTAGCCATTGCCGAACAGCATGCGGTGACATTTGCAGCAGGTTTGGCTATTGGTGGTTATAAGCCGGTCGTGGCGATTTATTCCAGCTTCCTACAGCGTGGTTATGATCAGCTGATTCATGATGTCGCAATTCAGAACCTGCCGGTGATGTTTGCCATTGATCGTGGCGGTATTGTCGGGGCTGATGGGCAGACTCATCAGGGGGCATTTGATCTCTCGTTCTTACGCTGTATCCCGAATATGGTGATCATGACGCCGAGTGATGAAGATGAGTGCCGCCAGATGCTCTATACCGGCTACCGACACAACGGGCCGTCTGCGGTGCGCTATCCGCGTGGAAGTGGCACGGGGGCAACCTTGCAACCGCTAGCAGAACTCACGCTCGGTAAAGGCCGTATCCTACGTGAAATCAGTGCCGATACTCACACTGCGACACCAAAAACAGCGATTCTGAATTTTGGTACGTTACTGCCAGAGGTGATGCAGGCGGCGGAAATGCTCAATGCCACCGTTGCTGATATGCGTTTTGTCAAACCACTCGACCACCAGCTCGTCACTCAGTTGGCCGATACGCACGATCTGCTGGTCACAGTTGAAGAGAATGCGGTCATGGGCGGTGCAGGTAGCGCGGTAAATGAAGCGCTAATGTCATCAGCACGTTGTAAACCGGTATTAAATATCGGCCTGCCGGATCTGTTTGTACCGCAAGGTACGCAAGATGAGATCCGCCACGATATCGGGCTGGATGCAGACGGTATTGTGCAGCAAATCACGATATATCAGCAAAAGCTACAATAAATGTAGACGGTATAAAAACCATTAGCACAGAAAACCGGCACAAACAGGTGAAAAGTTTACTTTTATCTGCTTGTGCCGACATTTATGCAAAAATTGGCTCACAACACATGAGTCACAACAAAACCCCGTGTTGCAGAGTTATCCCCACCATTGATGGCTTAGCCATAAACATGCGGCAGCAATAATCCCGGCGATCACATCATCAATCATGATGCCAAAACCGCCGTCCACTTTCTGATCAAACCAGCGAATTGGCCAAGGTTTGAGCATATCGAAAAAACGGAACAGCACAAAACCGGTCAGCACCCATTGCCATGTCATCGCGGGCAGTGCCAGCAGGGTAATAAACAGGCCGACAAACTCATCCCACACAATTGCACCGCTATCGTGTACCTGCATATCATCGGCTGTTTTTCCGCACAGATACACGCCCAGCACAAAAGCCAGCACCGTCAGTAACAGATACACAGGCAGCGACAGGTGAGACAACAGCCACCATACCGGCAACGCAGCCAGTGTTCCCATCGTACCGGGTACAACAGGTGATAACCCACTACCAAACCCGACAGCCAGAAAATGCACCGGATTACTCAGCCGAATTTTATCGATTCCCTCACGCATTACTCTCTCCGAAATGATCAAAGCCGCGCGCACTGATATCAACTGGCTGACCGTTCTGGGTAAACTCAAGCTTGCCTACCTGACCAGATATCTGCCCGATACAGGTGTAGCTCACCCCCACATTGGCCAGTGCCGAAACCAGACGACCGCGATTAACTTCCGGTACAGTAAAGCATAATTCGTAATCTTCTCCACCGCTAATTGCCCAAGTCACCGCCTGTTCAGGTGAAACCACGGCCAGCAACTCTTTAGAGAGCGGGAGTTTATCAAGCTCAACCTTCGCCCCACAGGTACTGCGGTTTAAAATATGCCGCAAATCAGATGCTAACCCGTCAGACAAGTCCAAACACGCAGAAGCAATACCCACCAGTGCCTGCCCGACCAAAATTCGCGGGGTTGGCCGCAAATGGCGAGCAAGTAAAGTGTGTTTAACGGCGGCCTGTTCTGGTTTATCAAGCTGTAACTGCTTGAGTAAGATAGCTAAACCGGCAGCACTGTCACCGAGAGTTCCGGTGACATAAATCCAGTCACCAGCATTTGCCCCACTGCGAGTCAGCGCTTTGCCATAAGGCACTTGTCCGTGTACGGTAAGCGTCAAGCTCAGCGGGCCTTTGGTGGTATCGCCACCCACCAATTGCAGGCTGTAGTAATCGGCTAAGGCAAACATACTTTGGCTAAATGCAGCCAGCCATGCCTCTTGTACCGCGGGAAGGGTTATCGCCAGTGAAAGCCAAGCTGGGGTTGCCCCCATTGCAGCCAAATCACTGAGATTGACTGCCAGCGCTTTATGCCCCAAATCAGCAGGGTTAATATCAGGCAGAAAATGCGTTCCGCAGACCAGCGTGTCAGTACTGACTGCCAATTGCTGATTCTCTGCCAGTGTCATCAGGGCGCAATCATCACCAATACTGAGTTGAACATCTTTGCGCGATGCTCGATCACGCGTGAAATAACGCGCAATCAGTTCAAATTCACCACAAGCCATAATTAAATTACAGTATATCGTTGGAATAAAAAAAAGGCCGGCAAAGCCGGCCTTCTCAGGATTATTTACGAACCCGTGGCGCTAGCTTATCCAGCACACCGTTGACAAACTTGTGGCTGTCTTCAGCGCCGAACATCTTGGCCAACTCAATTGATTCGTTGATCACCACTTTGTATGGCACATCTTGACGCTTTGTCATCTCGTAAACAGACAAGCGCAAAATAGCTTTTTCAATCGGGTCTAACTCATCAACTGGGCGGGAAACATGCGGAGCCATCACACGATCCAACTCTTCGTGATGCAGTGCCACACCGACCAATAGATCGCGGAAATAGGCAATATCCGTGCCTTTAACATCCTGATCCGTCAGGAACTGTAACTCTACATCGGCAACATCGTTCTTGGAAATCTGCCAGGAATAAATGGCTTGTACAGCACATTGGCGAGCACGACGACGTTCAGCTGGTTTCATGGCGGGTTTCACGCTTTTCCCCTCAGGATTTTAAATTGCATTCAATACGTTAACCATTTCCAGCGCAGTCAGAGCAGCTTCTGCACCCTTGTTACCGGCTTTCGTGCCGGCACGATCAATGGCTTGTTCAATGGTTTCTGTCGTCAGCACACCGAAAGCAACCGGAATATCAGACTCCATCATGACCTGAGCTAAGCCTTTGCTACACTCACCAGCAACATATTCAAAATGTGCTGTGCCACCACGGATCACGGTACCCAGTGCAATAATCGCATCATAGTTACCACTTTTCGCCAAACGGCGGGCAACCAGTGGCAGTTCATATGCGCCCGGCGCACGAACTAGTGTGATGTTATCATCTGCAACCTGACCGATGCGTTTTAGTGCATCTACAGCACCATCTAACAGGCTTTCATTAATAAAACTGTTAAAACGTGCAATCACAATGGCTACACGAGCATTGGGTGCAGCAACTAAGCCTTCAATTACCTTCATGATCCTTCCTGTTGCTCATTCCGGCTGACGATAAGGCGCCGGATTCTATCACAGTATTAGCCAGTGTGCAGAGCTTGCTCAACCACACTCGACAGATTCGCCCATTTTATAAACAAAATGAGCACAATAATGCCTGTTAGCGCAGAAAACCGCTGCGAGCCAGCAAGTCCATGCTAATTCCATTCGGCGCAGATGAGGAAGCGTTGCTGTTCGCTGCGTTGTCACCGAGCATTAAGCGCTCAAGGTAACGGGCTAGCATATCCACTTCCAGATTAATTTTACTGCCCGCCTGCCATGCATGCGTGGTTGTTTCTAATTGCGTATGAGGTACCAGCGTGATTTTAAAACGATCACCGTCAACTGCATTGACCGTTAAGCTGATTCCATCAAGTGTCACTGAGCCTTTTTGCACGATATAACGCGCCAGCGCAACGGGAACTTGCAGCCAAAACTCAATGGCTCGCCCTACGGTTGCACGTGAAACAATCGTTGCAACACCATCAACATGCCCGCTAACAAGATGGCCACCTAAACGCGTATTGAGCGTTAACGCTTTCTCCAGATTAAGCGATTGCCCCGTTTGATAGTTGGCAAATGCGGTACGTTGCAGTGTTTCTAGCGATAAATCCGCTTGATAGCCGTTTTCCAGTAGACGGACAACTGTCAGGCAGATGCCGTTGGTGGCGATACTGTCACCTAAACGCACATCAGATAAATCCAGTTTACCACTGTTTACGGTGACGCTGATATCATCACCTTGAGGTGTCAGTGCAGCCAGTGTACCAACCGCTTCTACAATTCCTGTAAACATGCATATTACCTGTCTAAAAACAGCCCATATTTGGGCATGCGGTCTGCTACAAAATCCATTATGCAAAACCCCGTTTATTTTTAATAACGGGGTGTCAAAATCAAACGCAGATCATGCCCAACGGGTTGTACATCAGTGAATGTAAAACGCGGGGCTTGTGCCAAACGGGTCAGACCCGGTAAATGACACAGCCCTTTGGCTGCATCACCCAGCAACATCGGTGCGACATACACAACCAACTCATCAACCAGTCCAGCTTCAAACAGCGCGCCGACTAAAGCAGGCCCAGCTTCCACCCAAACATGGTTAATCTGCTGACGCCCCAGTAAAAGCATTAAAGTAACCAGATCAACTCGACCTGTACTGTTGGCCGGAATTTTTAGTTGTTGCACGTTATCAGGCCACTCGGTTTCTGCCGTTACAGAGGTGCGGGCTAAACAGACCGACCCATCGAGTGAAACTAACTGATGCTGCGGCGTCACCTGATTACGGCTATCCACCACCACGCGCAGCGGTTGGCGCAAATTTTCTACCGGATAGATCTGCTGTATTTTTGCATCAAGCTCTGACCAGCGCACATTCAGCGAAGGGTTATCAGCCAACACCGTACCGCTGCCGGTCAAAATAGCGCCCGCTTGCGCACGAAAATTTTGCACATCGCGCCGCGCTTCTAAGCCGGTAATCCACTGGCTTTCGCCAGATGCCATGGCGGTGCGACCATCAAGTGAGGCGGCCATTTTAACTTGGATATAAGGGAATCCGGTGCGCATGCGTTTAAGAAAGCCTTTATTCAGGGCTTCTGCTTCCGCCATCAATACACCATGCTCAACCTCTATACCGGCTTGTTGTAATTTGTACAAACCTCGGCCAGCAACTTCCGGATTTGGATCTTGCATCGCGGCCACAACACGTCGAACACCAGACTGAATCAGTGCATCTGCACAAGGCGGTGTTCGACCATAATGGCTACAAGGCTCAAGCGTCACATAGGCGGTTGCACCGCGTGCGCGCTCTTTGGCCATGCGCAGCGCATGCACTTCTGCATGCCCTTCTCCGGCGCGGTAGTGATACCCTTCGCCGACAATCTGGCCATCATTAACAATGACACAGCCCACATTCGGATTCGGTGCTGTTGTAAATCGCCCCTTTTTTGCCAATTCAATGGCTCGGGCCATGTAGTGAAGATCGCGCGCTGAATCGTTCATTGTGCAGGCTGTCTCTGAAATCTGTTGTGATATTTTACTGCAATATCGGCAGTTGTTTTCATTATTCTGAACATAAAGGAAAACACCCCCGTGGCAGTATACCTTTGCATTGCCGTGGCCCGTATTGGCTATGCCTGTCGGTTTACACAAACCGCGAAGCCAATACGGGTCATGGCACTGAACACATGTTACTTGAACAGCGTGAAACGGTAATGCCTATCAATCAATGGTCGGATGCTGGGCAACCAGACGCTGTTTTTGTGCGTCTAAATCAGCCAATTGCTCATTAATTGCATCAATTTTTTGTTCGATAGTATCGTATTGCTCTTGCAGCAACTCTTTTGCCTCTTTTCTATCTGATGCCGCGGGCGTTGCACCTTTAAGAGGTTTATTGGCGGTCTCTTTCATCAAAATACCGGTCACCAACCCGATCACAGCAATCACCATCAGATAATATGCGGGCACATACAGGTTGTGCGTCATATCCACCAACCATGCCACTATGGTAGGCGTTAAACCGGCAATCAATACCGAGATATTAAACGCAATGGCCAAAGCACTGTAACGGATCTCGGTTGGAAACATGGCTGGCAGTGTCGATGCCATCACACCGGTAAACGCATTCAGCAATACCGCCAAAATCAGTAAACCGATAAAAATCAGTGCAATTTGGTTACTGTTGATCAGCATAAAACAGGGCACAGAGAGCAGTAATAACCCGATGCTTCCGCCTAAAATAAATGGCTTTCGACCAAACTTATCACTGAGCAGCCCAATAATCGGCTGTACAAACAACATGCCAATCATAATCGCAATAATAATCAGTATGCCATGATCTTCTGAATAGTGAAGATTATGTGAAAGATAACTCGGCATATAGGTGAGAAGCATGTAGTAAGTCACGTTCGTAGTAATCACGATACCGACACAGGTCAACAGACTTTTCCAATGCTTAGTTGCTATTTCACGAAATGGCACGCGTTTTGGCTCGGCCATCGCGCTGAGCGGTGAGCCATTTTGTGCGGCAACCAACTGTTGCTGAGCGTGTTGCTGCTCGAGCTTTTCAGTGTGCTGCTGGAATGCCGGGGTTTCATCCAGCGCATGGCGCAGATACAGACCAATTACGCCGAGCGGCAAGGCAAGGAAAAACGGTAAACGCCAGCCCCAATCAAGAAAGTTCTTCTCGCCCACACAAGCTGAGATCAAAACAACGACACCGGCTCCGGCAACAAATCCGGCAATAGAGCCAAAATCGAGCCAACTGCCCATGAAGCCGCGTTTTTTATCTGGCGAATACTCAGCCACAAAAATCGCCGCGCCGGAATACTCTCCGCCAACAGAGAAACCCTGCACTAATTTAGCCAGTAACAACAAAATCGGTGCCCAGATACCAATAGTGGCATAGGAAGGGATCAAGCCAATACAAAAGGTGCTGATTGACATGATGATGATCGTAACAGCCAGTACCTTTTGCCGGCCAAACTTATCACCCAATGCACCAAAAAATACGCCGCCCAACGGACGAACAAGGAAAGGAACAGAAAATGTCGCCAATGCGGCGATAACTTGCAGACCAGGCGCGGCACCCGGAAAAAAGACCTGACCGAGTGCATATGCAACAAAACCATACACCCCAAAGTCAAACCACTCCATTGCATTACCTAATGCAGCCGCAGTAATTGCCTTTTTTAATTTAGCATCATCGATTATCGTAATATCTTGAATTTGTAGCGGTTTTATACGTTTTTTTCGTAATCTCATTGAGATTTGACCTCTTTTACAGCACAAACTAATACTTAATTTGAGGGTTCTCTCCCTTTACGCTCAGGCGATAAAGAGTACTGTATGAAGTCACATATATCAAATTTGTTACCCGTTCATATAAAATAGCTGTCATAAAAAAACCGCCTTCCGGCGGTCTTTTAATCTTGCAAACGGGCAATCTCTTCACCAAATTCACGGATATCTTCAAAGCTGCGATAGACTGAGGCAAAACGGATATACGCCACTTTATCGAGCTGTTTTAAAGCATCCATCACCAAGCTACCGACCATTTTTGCCGGAACTTCGCGCTCACCGGTTGCACGCAAACGGCTTTTGATGTGGTTCAATGCTTTTTCGACATCATCGGCACTGACCGGACGCTTCTCCAGCGCCTTGAGCATTCCGTGGCGCAGTTTATCTTCGTTAAACGGCTCACGGGTTTCATTGCTTTTGATCACCCTTGGCATCACCAATTCGGCCATTTCAAAGGTGGTAAAACGCTCATTGCACTCTAGGCATTGGCGACGGCGACGAACTTGTGTGCCATCTGTCACCAGCCGTGAATCGATCACTTTGGTATCCACTGCAGAACAAAAGGGACAGTACATACGGTCTCCTGTAAACAAACGCAGGCTGACTTACGGTTATAGATCCCCCTAGTGTACTCTGAGCGCAGCAAAAGGGGCAAAAATAACCGCCCCACATTGCAACATTGCCGAGACTAAAAGAACAAGGCTATACGCAGTTACTGCGTGTTATCACTATATTCAGCCAGCGGAACACAGGCACAAAACAGGTTTCTATCCCCGTAAACATCATCCAAACGCTTTACGCTTGGCCAATATTTATTCGCACGCACCTGCTCTGTCGGGAATGCTGCCTGCTGACGTGAATAGGGGTGCAACCATGTGTCATCAATCACATCATCTTGTGTATGCGGTGCATTCACCAGTGGATTATCAGTACGCGGCCACACCCCTTGCTCAACCAGTGCAATTTCATGGCGAATCGACAACATCGCCTCAATAAAACGATCAAGCTCGGCCTGTGACTCTGACTCTGTCGGCTCGACCATCAGTGTACCGGCAACCGGAAATGACATTGTCGGAGCATGAAAACCGTAATCAATTAGCCGCTTGGCAATGTCCATTTCGGTGATACCCGACTGCTCTTTCAGCGGACGAATATCCAAAATACACTCATGGGCCACCCGCCCGTAACGGCCGGTATAGAGTACTTTGTAAGCCGAACTTAAACGCTCGGCAATATAGTTGGCATTCAAAATCGCCACTTCGGTGGCATAGCGCAGCCCTAAAGAGCCCATCATGCGGATATACATCCAACTAATGGGCAGGATAGAGGCCGAACCAAACGGCGCGGCAGAGACTGCACTGGTGGCATTCACCATGCCATCAAGTTGGATAACACTGTGGCCGGGCACAAAGGGTGCAAGGTGCGCCTTAACCCCTATCGGCCCCATTCCTGGGCCGCCACCGCCGTGTGGAATGCAAAACGTTTTATGCAAATTAAGGTGTGAGACATCAGCACCAATATAACCGGGAGTGGTCAACCCGACTTGTGCATTCATGTTCGCACCATCGAGATAAACCTGCCCGCCAAACCCATGCACAATTTGGCATGCTTCGCGGATCGTCTCTTCATACACGCCATGCGTTGAAGGATAAGTCACCATAATGCAGGCCAATCGCTCGGCTACCTGCTCGGCCTTACCGCGCAAATCGGCCAGATCAATATTGCCCTGCTTATCACAGGCAACAACCAGCACTTCCATGCCAACCATCTGCGCTGAAGCCGGATTGGTGCCGTGCGCAGAACTTGGGATCAGGCAAACATTACGCTGCGGCTGCCCTTGTGCATTCAGATAACGGCGGATGGCAACCAATCCGGCATACTCGCCCTGTGCACCCGAATTCGGCTGCATGCAAAGTGCATCATAACCGGTCAGCGTTATCAGCCAGCGTGATAACTGGCCAATCATCTGCTGATAACCCTGCGCCTGATCTGGTGGGCAAAACGGGTGCAAGGCGGCAAATTCTGGCCATGTCACGGGGATCATCTCTGCCGTGGCATTGAGTTTCATGGTGCAAGAGCCGAGCGGGATCATCGCCTGATTAAGCGCCAAGTCTTTGCGTTCTAAGCGGTGAATATAGCGCAGCATGTCGGTTTCACTGTGGTAACGTGAAAACACCGGATGAGTCAAAATAGGGGTGCTGCGTGGCAGTAACAACCGCGCATCTGACGGCGTCAGTTGTTGATCCAGCGTATCAATATCCAGATCCAGTGTGTTGTTTCCGGTGATAATCCGGCAGAGCAGTTGAATATCTTGTGACGTACTGGTTTCATCGAGCGTAATACCGATAGCCTGCGGTAAATCAGCCCGTAAATTCACCTGTTGGGCATACGCCCGAGCCAGTATCTGTGGTGCATCGGCACACTCTACCACCAGCGTATCAAACCAGTGTTGATGCCGTAATACATAGCCTTGTTGGATAAGGGCGTGTGCCAGTAGCGTGGTCAAGCGGTGTATCCGGCGGGCAATCCGTTGCAGCCCGTGCGCACCGTGGTAAACAGCATAAAACCCAGCCATATTCGCCAGCAACACTTGTGAGGTACAGATGTTTGAGTTGGCTTTTTCACGCCGAATATGTTGCTCGCGAGTCTGCATGGCCATGCGCAGTGCAGTATTGCCGCGCGCATCGCGCGACACGCCAATGACTCTGCCAGGCATCGCGCGTTTAAAACTATCACGTGTAGCAAAAAACGCGGCATGTGGGCCGCCATAGCCCATCGGTACGCCAAAACGCTGGGCCGATCCGAAGACAATATCCGCCCCCAACGCCCCCGGAGATTCAAGCAGCACCAGCGCCAGCATATCGGCTGCCACACTGATGATGATATTTTGTGCCTGCCAGCGGGCAAACTGCTCACGATAATCGGCAATATTGCCACTTGAAGTAGGATATTGAACCAACACACCAAACAGATCATCGTACTGCTCGGTTTCAGCCAAAGCGCCAATGGTTAAGGTAAACCCAAAACCTTCGGCACGCGTTTTAAGTACATCAAGCGTTTGCGGATGGGTGTCTGCCGACACAAAAAAGCGATTTGCACCTTTACGCTTACTTAAACGGGCACTCATTGCCATCGCTTCAGCAGCGGCAGTTGCCTCATCAAGCAGCGAGGCCGAAGCGACATCTAATCCGGTTAAATCAAGAGTCAGTTGCTGAAAATTGAGCAGTGCTTCTAAGCGCCCCTGTGACACTTCCGGCTGATAGGGCGTATAGGCGGTATACCACCCCGGATTTTCGAGCACATTGCGCAGAATGACCGGCGGGGTGATGGTTGCTGTGTATCCCATCCCGATAAAGTTTTTAAAGATTTTGTTCTGCTGTGCCAGCACTTTTAACTCTGCCAAGGCCTGATTTTCATTCACAGCACTGACTGTTTCTGGCGCGGTTGCCAACAAGATATCAGTAGGCACAGTCTGCTCAATGAGCTCATCTAAAGAGCGCAGTTTGAGTGCGGCAAGCATCTGCTTTTGCTGTTCAGCATCAGGGCCGATATGGCGGCGTACAAATGCCTGAGAATCATCGAGCGAAGTTAGCGTAAACGTCATTATCGAATCCCTGAAAATGCGGTGTCAGAATGATAGGCTGCCGTGGCAAGCCACAGCAGCAATCGGGGCGGTGAACGAGAGAACGCATGCCTCTCAGAGGTGCGAATTACTCTTCATCATCCTCATCATCGGCAGAGACCATTTGCTGATACCCTTCGGCATCCATCAGCTCATCAAGCTCTTCAGGGTCATCCAGCTTCATCTGAAACAGCCAGCCATCACCGTATGGGTCATGGTTGACACGGTCAGGGGAATCGGTCAGATCTTCGTTAACGCTAATGATTTCACCGGTCAGCGGAGAGTAAATATCCGATGCCGCTTTGACCGATTCGGCAACAGCGCAATCATCACCGGCATCAACCTGACTGCCAATATCGGGCAACTCGATAAATACCATATCGCCAAGCAGGGCCTGCGCATGGTCAGTAATACCCACGGTGTAGCAGCCATTACCGTCATCACGAACCCACTCATGGGTGCCGGTATACAGTAATTCAGAGGGAATATGGCTCATGAGAACATCCTTTTATACGCTTGATAATAAAATCATGGTTAACGAAAAGAGAATAAGATAACGCCTATCATCAATATTTTGTGTATTAGCAAATCATTCCGTGCATTAGCCGATCACCGCGTTGCCCTGACGTACAAACTGTGGTGCGGTGACGGTAACTGGCATCTCTCGGTTTCGAATCAACACAACTGCCTGCGCACCAATTCCGGCGGGCACGCGTGCTAATGCAATGCTGTATCCTAATGTTGGTGAGAAACTGCCACTGGTGATCACGCCTTGTTGGGCTATGCCCAGATTATCGACAAAATGCACTGTCTGGCCGTGACGCAACACCCCTTTTTCCCGCATCACCAGCCCGACCAGCCGCTCATGCCCCTGCTCTTGCTGAGTGATCAATGCTCGGCGACCAATAAAGTCACGGTTTTCCGGTGTCAAACTTACGCACCATGCCATATTAGCGGCCAGCGGGCTGACTGTTTCATCCATATCCTGCCCATACAGATTCATCCCAGCTTCAAGACGCAGCGTATCGCGCGCACCCAATCCACACGGTTGTACGCCACGAGCCAACAGTTGCTGCCAGAGAGCATCAATTTCGGTATTTGGGATTAAGATCTCAACGCCCTTTTCACCGGTATATCCGGTTGTGGCAATAAACCATGAACCATATTGTTGGCCCCAAAAGGCTGGCATTGCCGTCAGTTGTGCTTGCTGCTCAGTCGGCAGCAGAGCAGCAACATGCGCGATAGCGTCAGGGCCTTGCACAGCAAGCATAGCCAGATCATCACGTTCAGTGATCTCAACGTTATAGGCCTTCGCTTGCAGGCTAATCCAAGCTAAATCTTTCTCACGGGTGGCGGAATTTACCACTAAACGGAAAAAATCCTCTTGCAGGAAATAGACAATTAAATCGTCAATCACGCCACCATGTTCATTTAACATGCCGCTGTATAACGCTTTTCCTGAACGGGTCAGTTTTGCCACATCATTGGCCAGTAAATAGCGCAAAAATGGGCGACACTGTGGGCCATGCAAGTCAACAATGGTCATGTGCGAAACATCAAACATACCGGCACTGCGGCGGACATGATGATGCTCCTCCAACTGTGACCCGTAATGTAACGGCATATCCCAGCCATGAAAATCAACCATTTTGCCACCGGCGGCAAGGTGCTGTGCATAGAGAGGGGTACGGTTTGCCATGCTCGCTATCCTTAGAATATATGCCGTTAAAATCAACAGTAGCACCGTAAATGCCGTTACATTTTATTCGGCTTGATGCTGGTCAGGTGCTGACAAAAGATAGAAATAAATTAACAGGATAAAAACAGTTCACCTGCACTATTGTTGCAAAATACCACAACAATATGTATGCAAAAAGTGAAGAAATGAGAGAGGTGAAGGGAAAATAGACTATTGCTACTGAAGCAGATTTAAAAAACATCGCAGGGAAAGACGCTGTTTCCGCTATTTTAGGTGTTTTTGAGCATTTTTACGCGTTTTGAAAGGTGTAATACCCAAGAAGAAAATAATTTTCGTGACAGAGTGATAGTCATGTCGCCATGAGCTGACTCACTACTCTCAGTGAGCCAGCCTTTGGCTTGTTATGTTTTTATTGCGCAATTGTTTTTTCAGGCTGTTTTTCAGGCAGTGATTTGGGATTAATCTCTGGCCAGTAAATCACTGACTGGTAAACAATAGCGCTGTAAACAACGGCCCTGTAAGTTGCCGTACTATCTAGCCGTACTATAAAGTTACGCCCTAAACATTACAGCGCTGCTTGGTAAATCCGGCGGCTATCTTCTAAACGGATATCTTTATGCTCACCAAGCTTGCTCATACCATGCTCTTTTAGCTTATCAACCATAGCTGGAATGGTGCTGCCATCAAGGCCGTAATCCCGCAAATGTGTTTTTAGCCCCATCTGTTCAAAGAACTGGCGGGTTGCGGCAATGGCAGCATCAATGCGCTGTTCATCACTGCCTTCATGTATCCCCCAAACACGCTCTGCGTACTGCAATAGCTTCGCGTGTTTAGCGATGCGTTTTTCCTGCAACAGTACCGGCAAAATCACCGCCAGTGTCTGGGCGTGATCGATACCGTGCATGGCTGTTAGCTCATGCCCTAGCATATGGGTTGCCCAGTCTTGCGGCACGCCAGCACCAATCAGACCATTAAGTGCCATTGTCGCACTCCACATGATATTGGCGCGAACAGCATAGTTTTGTGGCTCAACCAGAGCACGCGGGCCCTCTTCTACCAACGTTTGCAACAAGCCTTCGGCAAAGCGGTCTTGTACTTTGGCATCAACCGGATAGGTCAGATATTGCTCAACGGTATGCACAAAGGCATCAACAACGCCGTTGGCAATCTGGCGCTCTGGCAGGGTGTAGGTGATTTCAGGATCGAGCACCGCAAATTTTGGCATCACTAACGGTGAGAAAAAGTGCTGTTTATCACCGGTACTGCGGCGGGTGATCACCGCGCCCATGTTCATTTCAGAACCGGTTGCCGGCAGTGTCAGTACAGAGCCCATTGGGATGGCTTGTTTAATATCACTGCCCACTGTATGCATAATATGCCACGGCTCACCAACATAATCGGCTGCAGCAGCAATAAATTTGGTGCCATCAATCACCGAACCGCCCCCGACAGCCAGCAAAAAGGTAATTTTCTCATTACGAACAAATTCAACAGCCTGCATCAGTGTTTCATAAGAGGGGTTTGGCTCTATTCCACCAAATTCCAGCACATGCATACCACTCAGTGCCGCATGCACCTGATCTAGAACGCCAGAACGCTTGGCACTGCCACCACCATAGGTAATTAAAACGCGTGCATCTGCCGGAATAACATTACGCAAATGGGCAATTTGTCCTTTACCAAACAGCACTTTTGTTGGGGTATGGAGCGTAAAATTTTGCATAAATATCGCCTTTAAATCCGAAGATGAGGGTTTGAATCACCAAACCTACAGCCGTCAGACAGCAGTACTGCCGTAACGGATTAACCTGCTAATATTCTCGACCCATTTCCCCAATGGTGCAACACAACATCAGTACGGTGTTACAAAACCCCGACAAGTGGCAACAATGCCGTGAACCGTTCAGTCTAGTTTAAGCAAAATAGTGGTATGGATAATGCCGAACAGTGAACACTCTCCACACCCTATTTTCTGCCCTATTTGTTATTTTTTATGCGTTTGATTACTCTCAGGTAAAACGGTTAACCAGACTTTTTCACCTGCTTTTGCGGTGATCGTCATCAGATAACTGGCCCACTCATGTGTATTAAAATGGTAGATTTTTCTTCCCTGCTCTGGGCATGAGTAGTTCTCAATGTTTTCGCCGACAATATCACCGCCTTTAATCGCTAGCGTGACATCATCATTGACCATCACAACAAACTTCTCATCCCAATGTATTGTGGCAATTTGCAGATAGTGTTCACGGTCAGTTGCGGTAAATTGATGGGAAAACCCTTTATCAAGTGTCACCTCTACTTGGGCTGCTTGATCAGGCGTATTGGGATAAGTGGCATAGTTCTCCGGCTGTATCTGGCACGCTTTTTGGTAATCTTTACTGAAATACTGATTTCTCGCTTCAGAGATCTTCTTATCTTTACTGGTCTGAGCCAATGCATATTGGCTGCTTAATATCAGGGTTAACAAAATACACAATGTACTGCGCATGAATAGATCTCCTGTTTACGGACGATGTTGGTATGGGGGAATGCATCCTGCTGGATCATTTTTGTTTTTTAACTTTACTGACTGACAAAAAGGGGAATCTTTGTTGGTATACGTTTTAGGATCAGGCACTTTCAATGCGTCAAAAAAAGCCAATAAGGCATTTTTATCCTCTACAGACAAGGCAAAGCCTTGTATCAGAGGATGCTTATTGGCATGTAATGCACCGTCTCCCTGATTTTTTCCTAAGGTGATTTTCCTGCCACCGCGAGCATAGCTATCCAAGACCGAACTGAGCGACAAAAAACTGCCATCATGCCCCCAAGGGCCGGTTTCAGTAACATTAATCAAAGAGGGAATTCGAAATTTACCCTCATCATTTTTATTACCTGAAATCGTGCTCAGACCTTGAAAATCGACGGGATAGTGGCGAGAGCCAGAACTCTCTTTTATCCCATACAGCCCTGTATTGGCATAAAAAGCCCCGACCTTTGTTGACGGTTGATTCAGCAGCTCACCGCCATGACACTGGCTACAACCCAGTGTTGTACTGGAAAAAAGATCAGCGCCTTTACGCTGATCTTTTGTTATTGCGCGGGCATCTCCGGCAAGGTATCTGTGCCAAGGGGTATCGGTAGACCGCAGCGTACCCACATACTTTGTCAGTGCGGCAATGGCGCGCTGAACAGTGATGTTTTGATCCTGATACGCGGCATTAAATAGCGGAAAATAGAGATCACCAGCATGATCTAAGCGTTGAACCAACAACGCGGGAGTCATCCCCATCTCTTCAGGGAAAGACGAGAATAGCGGACGAATAATCGCCGCCTCTAACGCGACAATATCAGGGGTACTTTGGGTAAAGCGCGGATAATCGACTACATTCAGCAATGATGGCGTATTCAGGCCATTCGTATGCCCCGAGATATCAGGCGTACGGCTAAAGCGGTTGGTCCAGCCTAAATCCGAGGAGTGGCATACCGCACAGCTTCGATTACCTAAAGAGGATAAGCGGACATCATTAAACAGATATCGCCCCAACTCCTCTTCCGCAGACAGTACAACACGCGCACTTGCACATACGCTAAAAGATGAAAAAAGTAACAAAAAGAGTAACGGCATTATATCTCATCAAAAAATGGCCACTGAATCAGTGGCCATAATGTCATTTATTTATTCAGTAACAAATATTACTTAACAAGAGTCCACGCTTGTTCCCAAGCAAAGCCGACACCTGGTTCATATGCATTATTGTTAGAAGTCCACTGCTGGCAATAGCCAGAGTATGGCCATGGCTTACACTCATAAATCTTACCGTTAGAACCTTTTACTTTGGTTCCTGCAACATAACTCTTTAGTCCATCAGGGAAGACATAGTCAAAATCACCGGTTGCAGGTGGGGTGTCATTAACAACCACACCAAAGGAGTACATATTGCTTTCAGACTTACCTTTTTCATTTGTTACCGTGACATTTACACTGTAAGTACCCGGTTTTTTCACCGTGATATTTTCAGAAACACCATTATCAGAAACCGGTCCCTTCAATACCTGAACGGGTTCTTGATTTGCAGCGCCCACCTCTTTCACTACGGCAGTGTAGTTGTACTTGCCAATTAAACGTACCTGCTCAGTCACGCTCAGAGAGAAAGGCACTGATAAAGGTTGATTCACTGCAAACTCATAAGTTTCCTTATGATTTGTCCAGTTCATGCTAAATTTGACTTCCGGTGTTTCATTACTTTGACTCTCAATCAGATGCGACCACTCTTTACCCGTAAAATGGATATAGTTTTTGGTTGGGTCTTCAGCATTAAGCGTCACTTGGTAATCTGAATTAACTTCCCCTACTTGGGCAAATTTACTGATAGAAGTATTTTTATTAATTTCCTGTCCCAGTTCAATTTTCCACTTATCATTGACAATATTCTCTGCCGTGATTTTTAGAGGAATTTTAAATTGTTCAGTGCCCTTATCCATAATACGGGCAATTACGGTATAGCCGACATCAACTACTGTTGGTGCTGATGCAAAAGGCTCACTTGCTTGCCACGGGCCTTCAACAACAGGTGGTTCACTTCCGCCCTCACCGGTATCAACAATCACATTTGCACAGCTATAGAAAGCTTCCTGACTATCCCAAACATCTCCTCGAGGAGCACCCAGTACATCATGCTTTTTATTCGACGGGTCTTGACGCTGCCATACCTGGAACAAAATACGCTTACCCGTTTTATCTGCCGGCCATTTTACTTTATGGGTATATTGCCTGCTATTAAGGAACTCCCCTTTTGAGTCAATGACATCAATTCGCTCTAAATCAGCCCATGTAAGTTTATCGGTATCTGGATTGAAACCATCTCGAGTAACAAAGTAATCCCAGTACCATGTTTTGTGACCAGCAGTGATTGTATATTGAATGTCAATTTGTCCTTGAGCGTTACGCTTCAGCTTGGTTACATAACGCTGAGAAGATGGAACATCAAGTACATCAAAAGCACCACCCATTGATGCAGAACAGATTTTTCCATCCATCAGAACCGCTTTATGATCGCCTGCAGCATTACCTTGACGGATCCCCATTTTCTCATTACTAACGGTGCCATTACAAAGCTGTGAACTGCTTGTTGACCCCACAGAGCAGCTATAAGCGTAATCTTGAGGGGCAGTCATATAGCCATGTGCATTCACATTGGCAGAGATTAATGCGA
>NZ_JBOFRH010000286.1:0-4303 GCF_051650925.1 Plesiomonas sp. | reverse complement strand
AGACATTAACTATCGTCCTTATTTCTCAGCTAATTATATTAAAAAAATAAATAACAATGCGCAGTTAGTAACAGACAGTGATGGTCTAAAACAAAATATGGATTCAGACTACTGGCAAGTTGGCGCTGGGCTTGATAGCCATCTTAATACTCACACTCAAGTCTATACAAAAGTCAGATATCAGCAGACATTTAGCGACAAAGAGTCTCAATATAGCGCAATGATAGGGCTCTCTGTCACATGGTAGTCGGCATACACAGGCGATGTAGCATACTGCAAGCACAATAAAACAAACGAAGATCAAACAACCATTAACTTACTGATAAAAAAGAAACATTTTATATATTTACAAGGATTCATATTCTTTATTACACTGTACCTTGTAAGGAAAGCACGTCATGTTTCGTTTTATCCGCATGTAACAAAAAACACGGTTTGAAACATTTTGAAAGAAATGTTTGGCTATCTGTGTGCTATTCAGGTTAAAATTCGTAACTGGTGACATTTAATAAAGCCAAGGATATCTTGTGAGAAAGTATTGGATTCCTGCTATCTCTAGCATTACCGCCTTTTTATTGGTGGTATTAATGCTAGGCCTGATGAAACCATCAGGCAGCGAATCTTTACTGATCGATGCTTGGGATAGTGTTAAGTGGATGACTTTTGCGTTGATTTTTAATTTCCAGCTCCCATTTTGGGTTGCAAGAATCAGTGTGTTATTAATGGTCTTTATCCCACCTATTTTAATTTTTTTGATCAGCAAAGACCTCTTATCTCGACTGTTTAAATATACAGAAGATGAATGCAGAGTGTTGAACGCTAAAAAATAGTTTTTATATCAAAATACCTTATTATTTTATTACCTATAAAACCCATATAAAAATGGGGGATAACAATTTGTTATCCCCCATTTTTATACTTGATATATGTGCCACATCAAAAAAAAGACTATTCCATTTTTAATGTATTACAAAGAAGATCAATTTTAAGTGATTCAGTAAAAATGCGACTGAGTATTTTCTATGATCAGACCGGCTATTTCAATAACCGGCCTGATCACTGTTTACATTAAACTCAGATAGCCCAGCCACCGGCATAAAAGACAACCAGTGCTACAGCAATAATCACCGTACCAATATTGAGCTTTTTAAACTCTCCAGCAACTAAACGGCCAACAACCAACGCAGAAAAACCCAACATAATGCCAGTAACAATATTGCAGGTCAGCACAATAAATACCGCACATAACAAGCCTGACAGTGCATCAACGTAGTCATCAAAATCAAGTTTGGCAACATTGCTCAGCATCAACAAACCAACATACATGAGTGCCGGTGCAGTGGCATAAGCAGGCACTAGGTAACTCAGCGGAGAGAGGAATACCATCAGCAAAAACAGCACGCCAACCACAGTGGCAGTCAGGCCAGTTTTCCCACCTGCAGCCGTACCCGCTGCCGATTCAATGTATACCGCCGCCGGAGATGCACCAACAAAGCTAGAAAAGATGCTGCTGACTGAATCTGCCGTTAACGCTTTACCACCGCTGATAATTTGCCCGTCTTTATCCAGCAAATTAGCCTGTCCAGCCAGTGCGCGAATTGTACCGGTAGCATCAAAGACCGCAGTCATCACCAGCGCCAGTACGGTCGGCAGAATAATAGGAGAAAGCGCGCCCATGATATCCATCTGACCAAACAAGAAACCGCTGTCAGATGACAAGTTTGGCATCGCAAAAAAGCCGTTAAATTTCACATTCGGATCAAACGCCAGCCCTAGCGCGGAAATAGCCACAATCACCATTAAAATACCGCCCGGTACTTTGCGGCGTTCAAGACCAAAAATAGCAGCCAAACCCAGTAATGACATAATGACAGGGAAAGAGGTGAATACACCAAACTGTACAGGTAAGCCAGCCTGTGTATTTTTAACCACCAATTTGACGCTATCAGCGGCAATCAGCAGTAAAAACAAGCCAATACCTATTCCCGTGCCATGCGCAATACCGGTGGGTAGATTACGCAAAATCCACTGACGGATACCGGTCACGCTAATCAGCGTAAACAGAATACCCATCCAGAAAATAGCGCCCAAGGCAACAGGAATGCTGATATTCTGGCCCAATACCAAGCTAAATGCGGTGAATGCAGTCAGTGAAATAGCACAGCCGATAGCCATAGGAAGGCGAGCCCACAGCCCCATCAAAATAGAACCAAATGCAGCAACCAAACAGGTTGCCATAAATACTGCACCCTGATTAAAACCAGCTGCACCGAGCATATTGGGTACAACAATGATGGAGTACACCATAGCAAGGAAAGTAGTCACACCAGCAATCAGCTCTTGGCGGACTGAACTGCCACGTGCAGTAATCGAAAAATAGCGGTCAAAGCCAGACACAGGGGCGATATTCACAGAGGTTTTTCGCGGTGACGGAGCGTTCGTCGACATGAACCGATTCCTTAAATAGACATTAGCACGCAGATAAAAAAACAGATTTTCAATGTAAGGGATGATGCCGGTACAGGCTGCTTGCTCTTAGGCATTTACAGCAGCGCTAATAGTAAAGATTCCTTGTTTAAAAGACCATAGCAAACGGTTGCGATCACATAATTGATTTCAAACGCAGAGAATACTGCCCTACTCCGGCGTATTCCAACGGGTAAACAGATCAGTCGGTAACCGGATATCAAATTGATCCAGCACACGGTTTACGGTTTGGTCGACCAGATCGTGTATTGTTTGTGGCCGATGATAAAACGCGGGAACCGGTGGCATGATCACCGCCCCCAGTTCAGCAGCTTGGGTCATCATACGTAAATGCCCAAGATGAAGCGGTGTTTCTCTTACCGCCAGCAACAAGCGACGCCGCTCTTTTAGCACCACATCCGCCGCACGAACCAAGAGATCATCAGCATAACTGTGCACAATGCCGGATAGCGTTTTGATGGAGCAAGGCAAGATCACCATGCCGCAGGTACGAAATGACCCAGACGAAACCGATGCTGCAATGTTACGTACATCATGGTACACATCGGCAAGTTCTGTCACCTGACGCAAGCTGTAATCGGTTTCAAGATCAAGCGTTCTACGAGCAGCTTGACTGATGATCAAATGGGTTTCGATTTCGGGTAACTGTTGCAGTACTTCGAGTAAACGAATGCCATAAATAGCCCCGCTTGCTCCTGATATTCCGACAATTAAGCGTGTACGTTCCATGCCTGTTGATACTCCGGTGAGTTGACATTAATGGCTATTCGCTGACCTAAACCAGCTTGATTATCCAGCCAAAAAAGCTGCTCAATATCCAACATAAACCAGCTCACTTTAGCCATAGATTGCAACAGCTTTTCATCCTGTAAAATAAAGTTAAAACGCTTTAAATACTGCGCTTTAGCTAAATCAAGTTCAGCTTGTTCAAGCAGCCGAACACTCCCGACACCTTGTAAACCTTGGATTTTATTCCACTGGCAACTGTCGGTATAAATACTCAACGCCACATGCGGATTTTGTAATACCGCCTGTGCATGCCGGCTCTCTAAGCGCGAAAGAAAAATCAACCGAGATCCTGAACTGGCCGCATAATAAACCGGTGCACTCCAAAGCCCTTGCTGATCTTGTACTGATAAAGCCAATACCTGATGTGTAGCAAGGTAGTTAGCCACTGCTAATTCAACCGCAGTATTATCTGCTGCACATTGAGTATCAGAGACAATTTCAGGTGTCGGCAACGGCATTGACGATAAGTGAGACGCGGGCATACAAACATACTTTTTTAAGGAAAGAGTCTGTTTATACCACAGCCGATTCGATGACTTCTAGCACATGAGAATGTCTAACCTATAGCAGTAATCATCAAAACGTATCAATAACGGCAATAAAAAAACCTGCCATAACTGCCACACAGCATTACCGTGGTGGCACTCAATGACAGGTTTTTACCCTCAGGTCAGCTTTAAAGTCTTTTTTAATATCCTCTTTAAAGCATTTTTAAACCATTAACGGCACACTAATATCAGCGTTCGTTGTGCAGATCTAAACTTGAGGTATTCATTTGTAATTGTGCTTTTGCATCATCATTACGCAAAGAGTCAAGGTACTCTAAATAGCCCTGATTAACATCTTGGGTGATATAAACCCCGTTAAATACCGAAGTTTCAAACTCTTTGATCTCAGGATTCTCTTCTTGTACTGCTGCAACAAGATCAGTTAAATCCTGAAAAATCAGTGCATCAGCACCAATCATACGAGCAATTTCAGGCACTTCACGCCCGTACGCTATCAGCTCGTGTGGGCTTGGCATATC
>NZ_JBOFRH010000285.1:0-6147 GCF_051650925.1 Plesiomonas sp. | reverse complement strand
ATGCGGAACCCCGCGATAAATAAGAGGTTATCGTCATCATTTGCCACTGGCTCCACGTTAATGCATAAAGGTGATGCATGAATAAAGCGCGCTCACGCCGCAAAACATGCCGCACGTATACGTATCCTCCGCCATACGATTGCCATTACTCCACGTTACCCCGTGAGTATAGGAAGCGATCGGGCAAGTTGAAAGCTAACATCCGCATCTGTCATCAATTTGTCTTTGTGTCTGAATACCGGCATTTTTGCTGTCAGAATTTGTCAGAACTTTCTATTGTTATGACACAGCGTAATTATTATAGCTGTGCTATACACAATAGATTCCGGCCACCAATGTATTTGACGAATCTGATATTCATCATCCACACGTTCAACGCTGTATAAAGGGATTTATGGCCAATATTGTTTTACTCGAGGATGAGCAAGATCTGCGCGATGAAATGGGCGCCTTCCTACGAGCCTGCGGGCATGTGGTGACAACGGCTGCCACCTGCGCCGATTTTTCCCCGCTGATCCCCCAAATAGGGATAGCCATTATTGATATTAATCTGCCCGACGGCAGCGGATTTGATATGGCTGCCCATGTGCGGCAACAAAAAGCGACTGCCGGCATTATTATACTGACCGCTCGCCTGAGCACCGAAGATAAACTGCGCGGTTTATACGGTGGTGCTGATCACTACCTGACCAAACCCATTAAGCTCTTAGAACTGACTGCCATTATTGACTCACTTAGCCGCAGAATTGGCGATAATTCCGAATGGTATATTAATTCCCAGCAGCAATATTTACGCGGCCCCAACGGGGAGCAAACCGAAATTTCTGCCGCAGAGATGACTATCTTACAGTTACTCGCCGCCAACCCGCATAAAATTGTCAGTCGTAAGCAAATTGTCGAAGCATTTGGCTATGCTTGGCTCGATTATGATCTGCGCCGTTTAGATACGCTAATCAGCCGTTTCCGTCGCCGCTGGCGCGAGCACTGTACTACAGAATTACCACTAAAAACGGCACACCGCGATGGTTACCGTTTCAGTGCTCCGCTAAAAATCGATGAGATGAGTAGGTAGCCAAATGCCCCCAAAACCATATCTACTCTACGTGCTACAAATCGCGTTTCTCATGAGCAGTATGCTGTTGTGCTCAATGCCAGCACGCGCCGTTTTTTTATCTGACCAGTCAAAAATATCTTTGGCCGGCCAATTACACTTTCTACCTGATCCCCAAGAGCGCTATACCCCAGAGCAGATCCAACAACCGGCGCTGCAACAGAAGTTCACTCAACTAAAATGCATGCCAGACTTTGGCTATCAGTAAGGAGCTATTTGGTTACGGCTTGATATTCAGCGGGGCCCTTTTTCACCCGAAGTCATCTGGCTTGAACTTAATTCCCCATTTTTGGATGAAGCGATTTTGTACTCCCCTGATAAATTTGGAAAATTAACCGCACAAGTATCAGGTGATCACCACTCATTATCACAGCGTAATATTCTTTACCGCAGCCCCGTATTTCGCCTGCAAATTCCAGAAGAGAGTATGCAAACCTACTATCTGCGGATTAAAGGTAATAACAGCCTCTCATTTAGTATGTATCTTTGGACACCTGAGACGTTCGTGGGTGCTGCCGGGTTAGAGCAACTAGCAATGGGGCTATTTTTAGCCGTGCATCTTATTCTTATCATCACCAATATCTGGTTTTATCAGGCCACCCGCGATACTAGCTATGCATGGTTTGTGTTGTTTACCTCTTGCAATTTACTCACATCAGCGAGTGCAGAAGGTTACGGTTATCTCTATATTCCATGGTTACAAAGCTACCCTGCCGTGAATGAAACCATCATGATCACCAGCTGGATGTTTTCACCGGTATTTGGAACTCTGTTTTTGTTTCACTATTTAGGTCTACTTTCTGGCCAGCATGCGCGCGTATTTAGAGGGTTCATTACTTTATCGATTATTATTGCCTCGATCTCATGCCTATTAACACTCGGCACGAAAGAGTTAAGCCACACGGTTAGACCCTTCTATCAGCTCTGGTCTTTATTTTGTAGCGTACTCGTTTTTTTGTTCACTCTAATGCGCTGTATCAAAAAGAAAAATAATCAGTTTCGTACCGAAGCACAAATTATTCTCATTGGTATGCTACCTTACTGGGTAGCGCTATTTATGCGTTTCATGCGTAATTTGAGCCTGATTCCCCCCAGTGTTTGGGCCGATAATGGTTACTATATGACCATGATCTCTTATCTTTTGGTGATGAATTATGCGCTTAGCCGCCACTATCTAGCCCTACGTACCGCAAAAGAGCGCGCTCAGGCAAAAGCCCTCTCTTTATCGAAACAATCAGAGCGGATATTGGAAGCACGGGTAGAGAAACGAACGCGGGAATTGAATGTAGCGCTCAAAAAAATAGAACAATCTTTGGCGTTAGAAAAACGAGTACAGCAAGAACAACAACAATTTTTTGCTACCGTATCGCATGAACTCCGCACGCCTTTAGCCGTGATTGATATTACCGCCCAAAACCTTGCGCGCAGCACCTCTTTGGAGGACCAAGCAACACAAGAACGGTATAAAAAAATCTTACGTGCAACAACACGCCTAACATCTCTACTCGAAAATTGTTTACGAGAAGATAAATTTGTACTGCTGCACAGTGGGATAAACTACCAACCCTGCTCACTACCTGATTTGCTATATGACGCCGCAGAAGCCTGCCAGATGATTGCAGATAAACACCAGATTATTGTCGATAGCCACGCGCTTCCACACACCTTCATCTGTGATCTTGAGCTAACCCGTTTAGCATTACGCACCCTTGCCGATAATGCCATTAAATATACCCCTGTCGGCTCAACCGTGATTTTACGCGGGCAAAAAACCCGTAGCGGCGTTGAAATACAGGTTATCGATAACGGGTATGGTATTACCGAGTCAGAGCGTGAGCAGATCTTCCAGCGCTATTACCGCGGGCTACAAAGCCAGCAACAAGCGGGAACCGGATTGGGGTTGCCGCAAGCCAGAGACATGATTGAACGGCAAGGGGGTACGGTAATACTTGATACCCAATGGCATGCTCAGGGCGCTTGTTTTACCGTGTACTTGCCTGATCATCCGTTGACGCAGCAGTACCCAGCGGGTGAGAAATTAAGCACAATTTAAGGCGCGGCCTGTAATCCAAGCATGATCTGATCAACCACCGCCAGTAAAGGCGCTTGATCCGTATGGCATTTTGCAACCGTAACCAACCCTTGAATGCCCACCAGCAGATACAGTGTCAGCGTATAAATATCGCTTGCAGCAGGCAGTTGCCCACACGTTTGTGCCTGCGTCAGCGTATCGGCCAGATCGTGCTCCATGTGCTGATAGATCGCCGCCAAATGGCTATACACTTCAGCATCTTGCCCACCAAGTTCCAACAATGTACGAGTAACCAAGCACGTACCGTGCGCGGTTTCAGCCACAATGTATTGCAAGTAAGCACGGATCCCGTCTAGCGGAGTATGTGCCGAGAGTAAATCACGCCGAAAACGGCTGCGTTCGGCCACATAATGCTCAACGGCCGCCAGCAATAATCCGCGTTTATTACCAAATGCTGCATAAATACTGCCCGGATGCAGGCCGGTTGCCGCAACTAACTGCTGCATGGTGGTTTTCGCATACCCGTGCGAACGAAATGCTTCCATGGCCTGCTGTAGAACACTGTTGCGATCAAACTCTGCACTGCGCATCCGCTCTATATCCTCATATTTAACCTATGCCACCGACCCTGCACGCAACTCATCGTCAACGTTGCCACAGTCTACTGCATTCGCCCGCTTCCAACCAAACATTCTTGAACGATCATTCAAAATAAGCTTGCAATGCAGCTCAAAAAGTTCTTGAATAAGCGTTCAAGAATAACAACACACGAGTACACACCATGAAAACATTAATGCAACCGTACGCACTTAATACAACACTAACACTGGCTAACCGGTTCGTTATGGCTCCCTTGACCCGCTGCATGGCAGATCAAAACTTAGTGCCAACCCAGCAGATTGCCGATTACTATGCACGCCGTGCCGATGTGGGTCTGTTGATCTCTGAAGGTGTCATCATCCGCCCTGATGCGCAGGGTTACCCGAATACACCGGGGTTATTTACCGACGCACAAATTGCCGGATGGAAAAATGTCACCGATGCAGTACATGCCAAAAAGGGCAAAATTTTTGCGCAGTTATGGCATGTAGGGCGGGTATCGCACAGCCATTTTCACGGACAAACGCCAGTAGCACCGTCTGCCATTGCGTTGGAAGGCACTCTTCCGCGGATGCGTGAACTGAGCTATCCGGTGCCGCGTGCCCTGAGCATCACTGAAATTGCCGAGGTGACTGAACAATTTGCACAAGCTGCAGAAAATGCAATGAAAGCCGGTTTTGATGGTGTAGAGATCCACGGTGCAAACGGCTATTTAATCGACCAATTTTTACACTATAGCAGCAACAGCCGTACTGATGAGTATGGGCAAACCCCTGAAAATATGAGCCGTTTTGCACTCGGGGTAGTTGATGCTATCAGTGCGCGTATTGGTGGTGAACGTGTAGGTTTGCGGGTATCACCAGGCGCCTATGTGCATCTGACCGGTGACAAACGTGATCGCGCAGTTTTCGATTACCTGCTGAGCCAACTCAATCAGCGCACGCTGGCGTATGTACATGCCGGTATTTTTGATGACAGTATCACCTTTGACTATCTTGACGGCCAAGTCAGTGACTACCTGCGCAGCCATTATCAAGGTAATCTTGTCGGTGTTGGTGGCCTGACACCTGACAGTGCAACCACTGCCATTAAAGCCTCTCGGTTTGATTTGGCTGCCATTGGCCGCCCGCTGATTGCTAACCCGGATTATATCCAGCGGGTTGAACAGCAATTGCCGCTTAAAACCTATCATGAGTCTATGCTGACCGAACTGGTTTAATCGGCTTTTTACCTCGATTGGTTTTTTATCTCGATGGTATTGTGGCTCTGCTTATATTACCGCCCTGCGTGTACTGCAACTCTACGATGAATCTGCAGTTTCAGCTTGCGCGGTATGGCAGAGCCGTCATACACCACACAACAAAACCATACTGTTCACCGTTATTTTAATCACTCTATTTGCCATATATGCTTAACAAACTTGCCACGTCAGCGTTGGCCAGCACTGCTCTTTTGCTACTTGCTGTAAAACTTTTGAGGGATTAATCACATACGGATGTTCAACCGCATGCAGCATCGGCAGATCATTGTGTGAATCACTGTACCCATAGCTATCAGCCCAAACATCAGGGTTATTAGGCCATAAACTGGCTGCCAATTGATCAATTCGCGCGACCTTTCCCTGCCGAAAACTGAATGTTCCACAGGTATTGCCTGTCAGTACGCCAGCCTGTTCATCCAGTAAAATAGCCACACAGTGGTCAATGCCCAGTATGCGAGCAACCGGTGAAACCAAGTGCTCACCAGAGGCTGAGATCAGCACCACTGTATCGCCGCGCTGCTGATGCCAGTTCACCCGCGCAATACCATCAGCATACAAACGCGATTTTAGTTGTTGATTGGCAAAGTGCTGGCAGTGCGTATTAAGCCACTGACGTGTCCGGCCGACCAGCGGTTGTAGTGTCATTGCCATATAGTGCGCCATATCAAGTGTTCCTTGATGATATTCAGCCATCAGCGCTTGTTCTTTAAGTAGCAATTCCGGCTCAGCCAAACCGTGTTCGACCATATAAGCTAACCATAAGCTGGCAGAATCTCCGGCCAGTAATGTTTCATCTAAATCAAATAACGCCAGTGCCATTAGTCACTACTCCTTATGCGCCTCAAACCAAACACCACTCTTTTTGCGGGATATATTTTAAACGCTATCTGTTGCAAATAGATGATGACTTTGCCGTGGCAGATAAACTCTCATAACAATACGGGCCTACACGGTACTTATTCGTACACTGCAGGCCCGTATTTTACTAACTCTCTATATTGATCTCGTTATAACAAGCTGATCTCGTGATACAAGGCTCATCAGGTTATACAAAGTGGTTAACGCCAGAGTGTTCCACTTCATTAACCAATGGTCATATTATCCAATGGTCATATTATCCAATGGTCATATTATCCAATGGTC
>NZ_JBOFRH010000284.1:0-1031 GCF_051650925.1 Plesiomonas sp. | reverse complement strand
ACAGTAAGAGAATCAGTAAAATAACATGGAGATAACGATGAAAAAGCGTTCACTGACAGCATTGGCATTGCTGACCGCTGCGGTATTCACTGCCGGTTGCTCTGATAATAAATTTGAGCAGGAAACGGCGGCAGAGAAGCAGGCTGTTACGCTTGCCCGTGAAGCACAGCAGGGCGGCTACCAGTTGATTACGGTGGAAGAGCTGAAAAATCGTCTGGATGGTCAACAAGATATGCTCATTATCGATACCATGCCGTACGACAGCAGCTTCAAGAAGGGCCACATTCCGGGTGCTAAAAACTTTGTGTTCGCTAAACAAGCTACCGATGGCAAAAGCTGGGCGGCGTTGACCGAAGATAATCAATCCGAACAAGCCTTCTTGGAGCTACTGGGCCCAGATAAGAGCCGCACTATTGTTATGTACTGTGGCTTTGTCGCCTGTGGTCGTAGCCATAATGCCGCTATTTGGGCAGTAAACCAAGGCTACGAAAATGTGTATCGCTTGCCTGGTGGCATTTTTGCGTGGCGTGGTGCCGGTTATCCGGTTGAAGAAGTGAAATAACCGATGTGAAATTTTAGCTTCACTAAAGCGGCAGAACGGTATTGGCACCTATGGGCGTTAAACACATTCTGCCGTTTTTTATTGCCTTTGGCATACTGAGTAAAGTATTTCGCGTAAAGCGATGTTGATCTGAAACTTGCTGTGCGATGTAAAGTCAGTATCGGCGCATCAGCGAAAGAACTCACAAAATACAGCCGTTTACGTTTTCGCATGGCTCAGCTTTGTTACTGTGGATCAGTGAAATAACAAGGAGTGAGTTATGCGGAACGTGAAAACATGGATGCTGGCATCAGTGCTGATGGCTGGATGTGGCCTTTCGGTGCAAGCACGGGCTGAAGTGAATATTGGTTTTAAATATGACTACACCAAATACAGTGATTCTGGCTCTAATTACAGCGGTGATATCACGCTGAATCAATATTATGCCACGTTGGGGGCGAGTAATGAGTTCAGTGAAGCTTATCTGGCT
>NZ_JBOFRH010000283.1:0-2685 GCF_051650925.1 Plesiomonas sp. | reverse complement strand
GAGGTCAAAGTGTTGAATTTTGAAGATGGTTGTTCAACCAGTAACATTATTGCGGCAATCCGTAACGGACGCGGATAAGCGCGATACGCGGGTTGAGGTAGACGGGTTTGCGCTAATGCACTAAGTGCGCTAAACCTGTTGTATCGGCAAACGAGCCGCATTTAGCCCACGGTTTTTGTTTTGTAATGACTGTTTTGTCATCACTCCAACGCCATCAGGCTTCCCTTTATGGGAAGCCTCTTTCTTGCGCACAAGGATGTGCCGTATATGTCTATCTTCTCACGTTTTTTTGCATCTAAACCCTCTGAATCACCACCATTAGCGATAAAAACAGCCGTTAGCGTAAAAAATAGTGCCGGATTAAAGCAGGAGCTGGGGTTGCTGCAAGGTATCGGTTTACTGGCAACCTCGTTGCTGGGTACCGGTATTTTTGCCATTCCTGCACTGGCTGTCGCTCTGGCCGGTGCGGGAACACTCTGGTTATGGCCATTGCTGATTATGCTGGTGTTTCCTATCGCGATTGGCTTTGCTGCCTTGGGGCGCACATACCCGCATGCCGGGGGAACGGTGCACTTTGTGGCGCTGGCCTTTGGCCCACGTTTAGCGCGAGCAACTGGCTGGCTGTTTTTATCGGTGATCCCCGTTGGGTTACCGGCCGCACTGCATATTGCGGCCGGATTTTGGATTGCCGCATTTGGATTTAGCCCCTTACAAGCGCTGGGGGTTCAATTACTGACCCTGCTGCTGGTTCTGGGATTGGGTTTGCGCAGCGCTGGCTCATCGGCCAATGTTCAAACCCTGATAGCCCTGCTGGTGGTGGCGGTAGTGGCGTTGATTGGCTATTACGGTCAAGTCTGGCAGGTGCAGGTGATCCCTTCATGGCCAGCGCCGCAGCCCCTAACGGCAGCGCTGGCGGTGATGTTTTGGTGTTTTGTCGGTATTGAAGCGTTTGCCCATTTAGGCACTGAATTTCGCCAGCCGGCCCGTGATTTTCCGCGCGCACTGCTTGGGGGGCTATTGCTGGCAGGCAGTGTGTACTGGGCTTGCACACTGGCGGTTTTGCATTTTCAGGCATATGGTCCGGCCATTGCGCCCTCTGCTTCTATCCCGTCAATTGTGGGTGGTTTATTTGGTAAAACGGCGCAACAGGTGGCTTGCCTGATCGGGTATTTGGCCTGCTTTGCCAGTGTGAATATTTACCTGCAAAGTTTTGCCCGTTTAGTCTGGTCACAAGCGCACCATTATGCGCCACATAGCCGTATTGCACAGCTCTCCGTTCGCCAAACACCGGTTTATGCACTGCTGTGGGTGGTGGGTATTTGCGCAGTCTGTACGCTGGTGATTTATGGGCTGGCCATTTCATTGTCGAGCCTGATCACGTATGCCAACGCTATTTTTGTGTTGATTTATCTGCTGGCAATGCTTGCTGGTGTGGTGTTATTACGTGGTATGGCGCGGGTTATGTCACTGATTGGCGCGTTGCTGTGTGCAGTGTTGTTGCTGTGGGTGATAGGCGCACAGAGCAGCTATGCGCTGTTATTGCTGCTGCTCTGTTATCTTGTCGCCGGAATGCTGGCTCGCCGATCAACACAAGCAGGGCATTAGTAACGTTGAGATCAACGCTTGTACCTGTGCATGGTGCTCATTATCGCGGGCGTGATAGATCCAGATAGGCTGACTGTCATCGGCATCGGCCAGTTTGCGCCAGACCAGTGCGTTGTCTGGTAGCAGTTGCATGGCAGTTGCCGGCAGAACTGAGATCCCCAAATGTGCATTCACAGCGGTCAGTATTGCGGTGATCTGGCTGAGTGTCGCTGAAATTTTCAGCGGTAAATCCTGCTGGCGGGCCATATGCAGCAGCGTAGTTTGGGTGATGTGTGGCTCTGGCAGCAAGATCAGGTTTTGATCCAATAATTGATTAAAATAGATCTGCGGCTGGTTGGCAAGATAGTGATTTTGCGGCACAACCACCATAAGTTGATCATCACAAAACGGCTGTTTCTCAATCTGGTTGGCCAGTAACGGCACTGAGTGGCCAATAACCATGTCTAACTTGTGCAGACTAAGCTTATCTAGCATTTCGGCAATCGGCGCTTCGGTAATGGTAATCGAGAGCTTGGGCTGTTGCAGGGCATAGCGCAGCAGGTTATTGATCACCGGTTCAACCGACTGTACCACGCCAATATGCAGGTGCTGCTGGGTTTCACCTTTGTAATCATTGACACTGTGGTTGAGTGAGTCTACCTCATACAAAATGCGTTTTACGTGCGGATAGATATGGTCGGCAAACTCAGTGGGTAACATGTAAGTTTGCCGCCGTTCAAATAACGGCTGGTTGTAGTGCTGCTCTAAACTCATCATCTGCTGTGACAACTCAAGCGGCGAAATAAACGCTTTACTGGCTGCTTGCGTTATATTTTGCTCTTGATAGAGCACACTAAAATAGTGCAAAAGCGTTAAATCAGTTAGCCGCATTCTCTTCCCTTATTGCTCTTTTGGGATACCACTGTCTGCGTAGCAGTGTACATAGTCAGCCGCTTTGCATCATATAGAGTACGACACGGTTCTACACTGCATTGTGCGCATAGCCCTGCTGTATAACATACATCACAGTGTTTATTTAAGTGTAAGAGTGTAATGATATATGAAACTGACTGTCTTGATTGTTGCTTGTATAACAGGGGG
>NZ_JBOFRH010000282.1:0-1152 GCF_051650925.1 Plesiomonas sp. | reverse complement strand
ATTTTGCGTAGCCATTTCGCCAACCAATAATCCCGCCATTTGCTGGGCTAATGCCGCCATCGAATAACCCACTGGGGTTGTTTGCGTACTGCCCATCCAGCTAAATTTCTGATGCGGCACATTATAGAGCGTGGTTTGCACATAGATTTCAGGTGCAACGTAAACGGTAGCAGGGAAATCATAGGTCGGCGCCCACAAGCCTTGATAATAACCTGGGAAGTTGTTCCATCCCCAAACCGGAGCCGGTGCGCTGTAAACCTGTGGCTGTGTCACTTTCATGACTTGGGTCGTTAGAATATTATCCAGATGCAGCTGCTTGGCCAGCGCTAACACCTCTTGGCTGTGGTTATCGGCTGTATTGCTCGTTGGCGTAGAAAAATACAGGTATGACACCACCGCCTGAACTTGATGTTCGCGTAGTTGTTTGGCTAACTCATCTTCTAATAAACGGCGCGCCACCACATTCGGCGTTGCGACGACCACTAACGCGGATTTAGCAGGAAAACATTCGCTACATTGCGGATTTTTCCACTGCCCTTCCAACTGCGTTGGGCCAACACAAGCGGAAAGCATAACCGCCATAGAGCTAGAGAGCGCGACGCGAAAAATCCATTTTGCTTGCATAATAGCTATCTACATAAACTTTTTGATGTAGATAACTATAGCGATCGCCAACCGCAATGAAAAATACCCATCTGTATACAGATGGGTATTATCAGTAAAAAGTCATGTCTAAAGAGAAAGTGATAACCGCTCGTTATGGCTTATCGATTAGAATTTCCCCACCAACGCAGAAAAGATCTGTTCATCCATATTGTGCGCTTGTTTACGCAAACGCGTATTGGTGGTTAAGACACTGACCATATCATCTAATGAAATGGTTTTTTGCGCCTTTTGGCTCACGTGATAAACCAACTGTTCCAGATCCTGTGGCTGGATCAGCCCTTGGTTCGATTCAAACATTTCCACTTCCGTCATCGCATTATCAATGCGCTCTTTAATCTCCACCACCGGCGTTAATGACAAGCGGTGAATTTGGTCACACACCGCCAGTAAGGTCTCTGCACTGCTGTAACGCGAGACACTGAATTTCGCATTACCCACGGTGATCGCCAGTGAAAAGCGGCGCTTATCAATTCGGATTTTCTGGAT
>NZ_JBOFRH010000281.1:0-1249 GCF_051650925.1 Plesiomonas sp. | reverse complement strand
ACTTTTTCAGCAAAATTATCAAAATCGAGACCGCGGCAGCGGATGCTCAAAACTGGCATTTACTTTCGCTCCTCTCTCTTTTTGTACACATATGCATCCTCTTTAGTAAAAAAACTGTGATCAAGCCTTCATTTTATCGATGATCAGCCGCTAACACATACAGTTGTAACCTGCACTGCTGCACTTTGCACCACACCGCTGTGGCAAACCATGCATGAGACCTTGCAGTGTTACCCCTCTTTTATGGTGCTCCTACCGCAAGCGCGGTGGCCTGGCAACACATCCAGCAACAAGGTTATTTTATGTTATTACCCAGCTTAACCATTGGTAAAAAACTTACCTCGGCTTTTTCAGTACTCTGTTTATTACTGATTGGCATAGGTGGATTCTCACTGATTGAGTTCAAACAAATAAACGATCAATCACTCGACCTGACTGATAGTATTATTCCTAGCATCCGCAATGCAGCAGCTATCCGACAGACCGTAGCCGATTTTCGCCGCTATGAATTAGGCATGTTTCTCGTGATGAGAGATCCGGCACGTAAAGATCAGTACATACAAACTCTCAATGACTTAAGCGCTGACATCAATACGACTATTGATGACTATGTCAAGCTGATCGCTGACGAGACTGAGCTGAAAATGCATAGCCAGATTAAAGCTAAATGGGCTCAGTATGTTAACATTAATCATCAGTTGTTAGGTTTTGCAGAGGCAGAACAAATTGACCAAGCACACAACCTATTGCTGGGTCAAAGCCTGACAACCTATACCTCTATGCTCTCTGATATCACGCAGTTGATTGAGTTCAATGAGAAATACGCGTTATCCGCACGCACAGTCGCCGAATCAATCTACTCTTCGGCTAAACTCAATATTGCTATATGTATCCTATTATCGATTGGTTTGGTGGCCGTATTTGCAACCATACTGACACGCCAGATCCGCGATCCACTGATTTTACTGGTAGACCAAGCACAACAAATTGCCAACGGTTATATTGGCCGCAGTGCACTGTGCGATTACATCGATGCCGGCAAATTATCAGATGACGAAATCGGCCAACTGGCCCGCGCGATTCGTCAGATGAAAGAGGGATTAAGCCAGATGGTGAACGAAATCAGTGGCTCAGTCTCACAGCTCAGTAGTGCAGTTGAAGAGGTCAGTGCCATTGCCGAGCAGTCATCACAAGGTATGCAACAGCAGCAAAGTGAAGTATCACAACTGGCAACTGCCATGAATGAGAT
>NZ_JBOFRH010000280.1:0-1407 GCF_051650925.1 Plesiomonas sp. | reverse complement strand
AGTGTGGCGCCGCCATAACAGCGCGTTACACAGCCTTGTTTTTCCAATTGATTGAGATCGTAGCGGATAGTCACTGCCGACACACCATATTGGCGTACAAAGGTATTCACATCTCCTTTGCCGTGGGTGCGGATAAAGGTCAACATTTCAGCTCTACGTTGTGCGGTGCTCTGCATCGGTGGTCTTTTCCCTCTGACCGACATGCGTTGTCTACTATAACTTGCGAAAGTGTAATACAGCCAACAGAACTAAAACAGAGGGAAGAATGTGATACTTTAAAATGGTTTTTCTTGAATCAATTGCAACTAGGATTTATCCAGTAGTAGGCGGTAAGTAAACTATTTGGCATACATTAACAATGTTGCTGCTTTAGAACATCGTCTCACGAGTAAAAGTATACAGAAAGTGTAAGTAAGGGCGGTAGCTGTTGAGTAATTGAGATGACTGTATTTTCTATTACGTTTGAACACAGTTACTTAGAAATTGCGGACTTTAACCTTATATCTAACGTACAAATTATACGCATTAACTGTTTTGTCATAATTGAGTGCTACAGTGGTCGGCTGACGTTATTCATCGGGATTTTGGTTAACTTATGTCCTCAGCTGCCACTCCTTCGTTTCATCTTTTCCTGATTTTTCTCCGTCTTGGTCTGACATCATTTGGTGGACCGGTTGCCCATCTGGGTTATTTTCATCATGAGTTTGTCGCTCGCCGTCGTTGGTTAAGTGAGTTTGAGTACGCCGATTTAGTGGCGTTATGCCAATGCCTGCCCGGGCCGGCCAGTAGTCAGTTCGGCATTGCGCTGGGCTTTCGTCAAGGCGGCTATCTTGGTGCGCTGGCGGCGTGGTTGGGTTTTACTTTGCCGTCGGCACTGTTGATGGCGGGCGCGGCGTGGGGAATTCAGCACTATGGTCTGTTACCCAATGGCTTTTTAATGAGTGGCCTTAAGTTAGCGGCCGTCGCCGTAGTGGCGCATGCGGTGTGGAATATGGGCTGGCAACTGTGTCGTACTCGCGGCACGCTGTTGCTTGCCGTGATGGCGCTGGCTGGATCGCTGATGATTGCGGATGCGCGTATGCAACTGCTATTCATCATATTTGGCGCGGTGGTCGGTCGGTTTTGTTTGTCGCCCGCGGCTGTGGGCTTGCGTGAGTCTATACCTAACTCCATACCTAATGCGGCCTCGTCGATGGCGGTGCACTCTAGGGGCATGTCGCCTAGGCAGGGGATTGTTCTCCTGTTGCTATTTGCGGCGTTGTTAGTGCTGTTACCCGCGTTGATGCTACTGGTGACATCACCGGCGTTGTCACTGTCTTCCGCCATGTACCGCGCGGGTGCCTTGGTGTTTGGTGGTGGGCATGTGGTGTTGCCGTTACTGGAGGCGGAGTTCGTGCAGCCGGTTGG
>NZ_JBOFRH010000279.1:0-2934 GCF_051650925.1 Plesiomonas sp. | reverse complement strand
TAGGCGCGCTCTGCCGCTGGATAGCCGTACGCGGTTTCGTACTTTTTATCAAACAGGTTTGCGATTCTACCACGAGCGGTGAAGCTTTGCGTTATAGGATATGAGGCGGCAAGATCCCACAGGCTGTAGCTTGGGAGTTCGCGCTTGTTGGTATAGTCATCATAGCGTTTGCCAACATAGTTATAGGCGATATCAAACTGTGCTTGTTCGATGGCAAAATCAAGGGCATACCGTACGTTTTGTTTAGCACGGCGTGGCAGTTGTGTTTTTTGCTTGCCATCAGTACGGGTTGGATCAAGGTAGTCATAAGAGATGGTGTGCTGGAAACCTGCCGTGAAGAAGGATGCTTGGGCTTCTATCCCTTTAATAGTGGCTTCTTTGACGTTTTTATACTGGTTTTTATCGTAATCGATCAGGTTATCGATTTCATTACGATAGCCTGATACTCGCCAGTTTAAGGCCTGAATTTGGCCGCTAAATGCCAGTTCAAGGTTTCGTGAGCTTTCCGCATCTAAATCAGGGTTACCCAGTGTGCTGCCTGCACCATGTAGTTGGCCCAGTGTTGGGGCTTTAAATGCAGTGCCATACGATAAGATAGCTTGTGTGCTATCAATAAATTGCCAGCCAATGCCACTTTGCCAAGTGAAATTATTGCCATAATCTTGGTTATGATCTTGACGTACTGCGCCTTCAACTGTCCAGTCACCAAACTTTTGCTGAGTAGTTAGGTAGATACCGGTGTTATCAACTTGTTGGCCAGGTGCTGAACCTGTTTTTGCCGGTTCAATTTCATTTCGGTTCCAGTCTACACCGGCACCAATCTGACCGTGGCTAAGCTGATAGTTGTTCATCCACTGCGCGGAGGTTTGATTGTAGCTAGCTTGCCTCTCATTTTTAGCAGTAACATTGGCACCGTAGTTATGGCTGTCAGTGTTTTGATAACTGCCCAGTAACTGTGATGAGTAGTTACCTTCTTGATAACGTACGCCGGTATCGTACTGACGGGTGTAATAACGGCTTTCATTTGGATAATAGGTGCCGCCCGCTGGCGGAATGCCGGCATCATAATCAGAATGGTTTGCGGTAACAGAGGCGCGCGCAAAGGCACTGGTGGTATCAGAGAAGTTGTGTTCTAACGATGCCCAACCAAAACGACTGCGAAAACCATCGCGATCAGTTTCCGCTGCTGAACCAAACTGAGGATAACCGGCAACAACATCATACCCTTTGGTTTCGGCAAATTCGCCTGCCAGTGAGATCCGAGTATTGTCAGAGAGTTGCTGTCTGAGGCTACCTTGGTAATTTTGATAGCCTTCGCTGCCGATGGTGGATTGAATATTGCCACCATCAGTCTCTCTGCCGGTGATGATGTTGATTACACCACCAATCGCATCGGCACCGTAAGTGGAGGAGCGCGGGCCTCGGATATATTCAATACGTTGTACAAGTGCTAATGGGATCTGGCTGAAATCTACTGAACCGGTCAATTCTGCGGCTTGTGATACACGGATCCCATCAATTAAGATCAGGACATGTTTTGATTCCGTACCGCGGATAAATACGCTGGATTTTTGGCCCATGCCACCGTTTTGTGAGATCTGGACTCCCGGCAGGCGGCGCAGTGCTTCGGTGACCGAGGTGACTTGCCAACGAGACATTTCTTGTTGAGTGACCACTTCTACCGGTGCAAGAACGGATGATACTGGCTGAGCAAAGCGGTTGGCGCTGGTGATGACGATGATGGGTGAGCCATCTTCAGTGGTGCGGTTTTCAGCAACGGTGGTTCCCGAAAAAAGGGCAGCCGCAATGGCCCCCGCTAACAGCGTTGGATTGGTGTTATTCATTAATTATCGATGCCTTACAAATCGAGCATTTGCCACTGTCAGCAGGCCGCATCCCGCGACGTACCTGATAACAGCAGACCCGTGTTTCCGGCAGGTCTTCGGACTTGGGGCAATGAACCTACGGTAACGAACTTCCCATTCTTCTGTATTAACACCGATGTTTGCACTACACGTATTTTACGCCGCAGATGCTGGCGGTTATGTTGCCTGCAGGTAACACAATCAGCGGCATAAGTGTGTGTTGATGGTGCGAAATATAGAAGTCACAGTGTCGGCAGTGTGTGCTGCCTGTTACTTTCGTTCCCCTTTACCGCTGCGCGTCAGTTCTGGATTTTCACCAGATTCCCTTTTCGCTCTTGGCAGAGACCGGAGACGGTATATTACTGACTGTCGATTTAGATGTCTAGATTGCTAAACCTTCTATAGCTGGACTTCCCTACCGGTTTGCCTACAATTCCCTTCTTATATAGCGATGTTTGCGGAGAAAAGTGATGACCCCTGGTAGTTTGCCTATTGATCAGTACGATGCCCAGTTAGCGGAAAAAACGGCTCGTTTACAGACGCTGATGGCGCAGTTTGATGCGCCGGCACCAGAGGTTTTTGCCTCGGAACATCAGCATTACCGGATGCGGGCAGAGTTTCGAATCTGGCATGAGGGTGAGGATCTCTATCATATTGTGTTTGATAAAGAGACAAAAGAGCGGCTTCGTGTCGATCAGTTTCCTGCGGCCAGTAAGTTGATCAACCGTTTGATGCCGGCACTGCTGGATCAGTTGCGCCATAACCCTCTGCTGCGCAACAAATTGTTCCAGATTGATTATCTGTCTACTTTGAGTAATCAGGTGATTGTTTCGCTGCTGTACCACAAAAAACTCGATGAGCAGTGGCAGCATGAGGCTCGCCATTTGCGAGATGCTCTACGTTGTGAAGGGTTTAATCTGCAACTGATTGGCCGAGCAACTAAGCAAAAAATCATGTTAGATCATGATTATGTTGATGAAAGTTTGTTTGTGAAAGGCAAGGAGATGATCTATCGCCAAGTAGAAAACAGCTTTACCCAGCCCAATGCGGTGGTCAACATGCATATGCT
>NZ_JBOFRH010000278.1:0-2857 GCF_051650925.1 Plesiomonas sp. | reverse complement strand
ACGGCTGAGGAGCGGGCTATGTTACAAATATCCGCTGATAATTATGTTCTTTTAAAAGATGAGTATTTAGCAGAAAGACTTGAGGCGTAATCAAGCGGTTATTTATTCGATATGCACATAACCTTCATCATCAAATTGTTGTTGGTTAATGGCATGTTCAGCGCCTTCTTCTATATCCCACCGATATTGTTGAAATATCAATAATGCATTTTCAGGGCTAACCGGCGCGTTAGCCCACGCTGAGAGTGAATCTAGCCCAACGCAGCACTGAATTCGCATTCCTTGAACAATAGCAGGGAATTCAACTTGCTGTAGTTCCTTGTTCCAGACTTCTAATTCAGGAAATAAGATAGCTTGGTTCATCACTTGTTACCGCTCTGCTGCTGTAAGTATTGAATAACGGGAGTTATTTGCGGCATAACACCACGCCAGTACATAAATGCATGGGCAGCTTGCGCAACTAACATGCCTAAACCATCTGCATATTGTCGAGCACCTTGTGCTTTCGCCCATATGAGGAAAGGTGTCAGCGTTGGCGCATAGAACATGTCATAACAGGCCGTTTTCTCACTGATAAGTTCTGAAGCGAGTGGAGGAGTATCCCCTTTCAGACCGCTAGCAGTTGCATTGATGATGAGATCAAATTCATTGCGATTTAAGTCGTGGTAATGGGCGGCATGTACGTGTTGAAAGCCGGCCTGCTGACAGAGCTGTTGCAGTGCTTGTGCTCGGCTGTAAGTGCGGTTCGCAATAGTCAGACTTTGTGGGTTGTGTTCAAGTAAAGGGTGAAGCGCTCCACGCGCAGCGCCACCTGCGCCAAGCAGTAAAATACGGGCATTATGGAGTGGAAAGTGTAAGCGTTGCAGATCATCCACTAACCCTGCACCATCGGTGTTATCACCGGTGATGACTCCCTGCTCAGTTATTTTTAGTGTATTTACTGCGCCGGCAAGGGCTGCTCTAGCAGTGAGTGTCTGTGCAAATGAAAAAGCCGCTTCTTTAAAGGGAACGGTAACATTGCAGCCCTTTCCCCCCTGAAGAAAAAACTGGGTTAAATAATCATCAATATCTTCTAACGGCCCAAGCAGTGGAGAGTACTCCATCTTTTGCTGTGTTTGCTTCGCAAACTGCTGATGGATGATAGGAGACTTACTGTGGGATATCGGGTGACCTATAACAGCATAGCGATCCATAACCGTTCCTTCGCGAGCACAATACAAAAATGAAGTTCACTTTTCGCTTTAATCAGGCATAACAAGCATATTACCCTTGCCGAAATACGTTTCCGGTTAATGCATCTCGGATCTCTGAGGGGTTTTCACGCCCACCGACAACGCCTTCCATTAATAGTAGTGGTGAAGAGGCAAATTGAGCTCTAACTTGTTCAACCGTTTTACAAGGTGGTAGGCCAGATAAGTTTGCACTGGTAGAGGTGATTGGCTTACCGAATGCCTGACATAAGCGCTGCACGTCAGGGTGGGCAGAAACCCGTACGGCAATAGAGCTAAATTGGCCAGTCAGCCAAGTTGAGACCCCTTGCTTTGCCGGCATCACCCACGTAACAGGTCCAGGCCAAGTATGCTGAATATCCATTAAACGGTCAGGTGTTAATTGGGTTTCATCTATATAAGGTTTCAGTTGCTGATATTCTGCGGCAATTAAAATCAGCCCTTTTTCTACGGAACGTTGTTTTAATGCCAACAGTGCGGCAATGGCCTGTGGGTTGTCAGGGTCACAACCCACACCGAAGACAGCTTCAGTGGGATAGGCCACGACATTGCCATTCTGCAGAGCCATAACAAGTTCTGAAAGTACAGTTGTTGAGTTGACGGTCATAAGTTCACAATCATCAGTGATAAGAGTCAGTCATTATCTTTTTAACATATGACATAAAAATAGATCGCACTGTTCAGTCAGCCGTCTGTTTTTTGTCATCCCCCAAAACAACCCATGCTCCACAACATTTGCTGGCGCACTGCTGCTTTATTCCCTGTGCTGTTTTTCGTTCTTGCAATAAAGGGTAGTGGCATTGCGAACACTCCCCCTGTACGGGTTTAAAATTAATAATAAACTGACAACTTGGGTAATGATTACACCCATAAAATGTTTTGCCATAACGCGAGCGACGTTGCACTAAATGCCCTTTTAGGCACTGAGGGCAAGTAATATCCATGTCTGTTGGCGCTTCCAAAGATTGTGTGTACTCACAAGATGGATAAGCCGAACAGCTAATGAACATGCCGTATCTTCCTTGGCGCAACACCATTGTCTGCCCACATTCAGTGCATAATACGCCATCAAGACTTTTTACAATGACACTTTCACGCGCCTGTACAGGCTGCAAATAATGACATGCAGGATAAGCGCTACAACCAAGAAACAGCCCACGTTTACCTTGCTTAATTTGCAAGAGTGCACCGCATTCAGGGCAGCAATCTGCGGTATCTTTCACCGGAAACAGTGTGTCTTTACGGTTCATTTAGTGCTGTAACCCCTCATTGGCATCGAAAAGAAGTTCTTCCATCTTTTCATATGCACTTTCATGTCCGGGAACATTAAACAACACCATCAGGATAACCCACTTTACATCTTCCAAATCCAGTTCGTCTGACTCGATCTCCATGACTCTATCAATCACCATTTCTCGAGTGTCTGAATCGAGCACTTGAATTTGTTCAAGAAACAGTAAAAAACCCCTACACGTTAACGAGATCTTATTCTCTTCTTCTTGTGTATAAATGCGCACGGTATTAGGTGCAGGGGCCAGTAAATAAGGCTTGATATCACTTTCTTGCAGTTCAGCCAGTTTTTCCAACCAGATAAGTGCTTTATTTATATCATCCTGATGAAATCCCGC
>NZ_JBOFRH010000277.1:0-1070 GCF_051650925.1 Plesiomonas sp. | reverse complement strand
TGCCACAGTTGCCAGATATCGCGCGACAGCTGGGGATAGGTATGGTGACGATTGACGAGCCAATAGTGATGATCCAGCGCCGCGGCGTCAGGCGTCACCTGCTGTTGCGTAAGCATCTCGGCTGGATGGGCGGCGCTATACATCAGTGCATGGCAGGCGGGATCCGCTTCGGTGACATGTAGCCATAAATCGGCGATGTCGTGCGCTTGCTGGGCAAAGGTGAGCGGATAGCGTGGAATATCGAGAATGATCCAAGTGCGCCGATCCAGCGCCAGGCTGCTTACCGCCTGTTGTAGCCAAGTGGAGGGTAGCGTATCTAATGCTGCAAAGTTTGTGGGCCGACCAAATGGCAGTAGCAACAGATTCGGGTAACCGGTGGCAAACGCCGCCTGATACCAAGGTCGTTGCTCGGTGATAGCTTGCGCCCAACCGGTATTGATATGAAAACCTAATCCGACATGCTGACCCAGCAGATTATGCGGGCTTAAATCCCACAGTAATACCGGATAGTCCATTGCTTGCAGGGTGGCAGCCAGCCCTGCGGCGACGGTAGTTGTCCCGCATCCTCCACGGATCCCCTGAATAGCAATGACTGGCATGATTAACCGTTCCTTTTGCTAAATTGTATTGTCTGACTGTTTTTTTATTCTGCTGTGTTGTGGTTATATTGGTTTTTTATTTCTTTATTTTTATTTACGTCGCGTTTTATCGCTGTGTCTCGTGAAATATTATTCGTCTACAATCGCATTATTTCTAAATGTGTGTGGCTTTGGGGTGGCAACTAATTTTTTGGTTATAAGAGTTCGTCTTTGAAGAATAATTTATTACATCACGTTGGTATTAATACTTTCAGGCTGCAGCGGTATGTTCTGTGTCTGGTTCTTTTGGCGTAACCAAACTTTGCGCCAACAGAGGCCAGCGATCGGTAATGCCTTTAATCGCTTCTAAGTCTTTGACTTCGAGGTACTGTAACTGACTGATATGGTAGCAGTTAAGCAGGTTAGTTACGTCCTCGCCGGTAGTGCTGTTCGTCAGATTCGTTTGCATCACTCATTCCTCAGACGCTGCCG
>NZ_JBOFRH010000276.1:0-1270 GCF_051650925.1 Plesiomonas sp. | reverse complement strand
GCAAAGAGTAAGAAGCCTAAAATCCCTTTTAGCAGGAAGTTTTGGAAATCGATCTTTTCCACAACGCCTTGCGCAATGCTTTCAAGATTAAACCAGCCGAAGTGTCCTGCAAGGATCAGAATTAATGAGCAGAGCAGTGCGCCTGCAGTAATGGCGATGGTTGTTTGAACTTTACTGATGAACTGATTTAAATAGGCAATCATAATCGCGATAGCGGCTAGAAAGCACAAGGTGTAATAAACACTCATAAAACCCTCAAAATATGTGTTCGATAGATAGTTTACCCGTGATAGGTGCGGTTACTGTGGGTAATTATCCTATGATATGAGGTTTAGGTAATGGATTATTTTTACATGAATGTTAAACGTGGATAAATAGCTCGGTTGCTTTAGCCATCTAGATTTCTAATTGTTGTAATTATGGTAGGATGTTGTGAAGCCGTAGCAAGGAATGCAAGAGGGAATCATGGTAGAGCCACGCGTATTAAGTAGCCTAGAACAGCAGTTAGCCAAGCGAATTTTGATTATTGATGGTGGCATGGGCACCATGATCCAGCAGTATCGGCTGCAGGAGGCCGATTATCGCGGAACGCGGTTTGCCGATTGGCCGAGTGATCTGAAAGGCAATAATGATCTGCTGGTATTAACCAACCCGAGTGTGATTTCGGCTATCCACGATGCCTATCTTGAGGCTGGTGCGGATATTTTAGAGACCAATACGTTCAACTCAACGTCAATTGCGATGGCCGATTACCAGATGGAATCACTGGCGGCTGAGATGAACTATGTTGGCGCACAGTTAGCGCGTGCTTCTGCCGATGCGTGGAGTGCTAAAACACCAGAGAAACCACGTTATGTGGCAGGGGTTTTAGGGCCAACTAACCGTACCGCGTCTATCTCGCCAGATGTGAATGATCCTGGCTTTCGTAATACCTCTTTTGATCAGTTGGTTGTTGCCTATCAAGAGGCAACACGTGCGCTACTGCGCGGTGGCGTTGATCTGATCATGATTGAAACGATTTTCGATACCCTGAATGCAAAAGCGGCTGCATTTGCCGTTGAGTCAGTATTTGATGAGGTGGGTTACCGTTTACCGATTATGATTTCGGGTACGATCACCGATGCATCAGGCCGAACGTTGTCAGGGCAAACCACCGAAGCATTTTATAATGCCATGCGTCATGTGCAGCCGCTCTCATTTGGGCTCAATTGTGCACTTGGGCCAGATGAGCTTCGTCAGTATGTGGCTGAGTTATCAAGAATTTCTGAGT
>NZ_JBOFRH010000275.1:0-3172 GCF_051650925.1 Plesiomonas sp. | reverse complement strand
TGCCGGCAGTTTTCCTACTCAATAAATCACAATTCTGGTTTTCCACTGCACTGACGGGGTGATGTACGTTTAATTCTGTCTGGCAACCCGCTACAATCAGCCGCAATCACCGTACCCTGCATGAACCGGAAGGAGTTTTCATGCCAACCAACGCCAATTTACTGTTCCGCGATAGCATTAATTTCATCCGCAATAACCTCAATACCGTTTTGCTGCTCTCTCTGCTGGCAGCCCTGATTGTTGTTATTGCCGAGCATTTTATGCTCAGCGGCATTAATACTGTTGAGATGTCGCAACAAGATATCGCCATTAAAACCATGCGCGCGCAAACCATGCTCAATATTTTGTCAACGCCACTGTTTAATGGCTGCCTGTTGAGCCTTGTGATCCTCAGTACGCGGGGAAATACGGCCAATATCAGCACGGCAATACAGGCCGGTGTACCGCTCTATTTTGCGATGCTGGGCGTAGAAGTGCTGTCAGGTTTAGCTACCTTTGCTGGTGCTGTCGCACTGATTTTACCCGGTATTTATGTTGCTATTCGTCTAGCATTGGCCCCTTGCTTTTTGGCTGCTGAAGGCCAAAGCATGATTGAGGCTTTAAAATCGAGCTGGCACGCCTCAAAACCGTGGATGAAGCTGATTTTACAAGGTTATCTGATTATCTATCTGGGTATTCGCTTACCGGTGGTGTACTTAATCAGTGCGCTGGATAACAGCCTGCAAATGAACAGTTCGCTGTTCGCGCTCTTAGTCAGCATTGTCTATAACCTGACCAGCGCACTGATGCTCATTTTCCTGTTCCGCCTGTATATGCTGGAAATATTCAAACGCGCTGAAACCGTTAGTGAGCAGTAATTTTCAACGCACTTATTTTTAATGCACTTATCTATACCCAAAATAATCGAAAGACCCAAGATAACAAAAAGGCCGCAAACACACTGCGGCCTTTTTTATACCCATTTTGTAGACTTAGCTTACAGCCTGTATTCACTGACCGTTTGATACCGATTAACTAAAAAATCACCTCGGCATTCAAATCTGACAAGCTTTAACCGCTACGCTGTACCACCACCTTCCAGTGAGCATTCAACACACTGCGCACTTTGCACCAAGCGCACGGCTAAATAGATATCAGGCAGTAGCACAACGCCATAATCCCCATTTTGCAGGCCAGAATCTTTCAGCCAGCGCGTCATCTCGGTTAAGCGCCCTGCAATCACTAAACGAATGTTGCGCCGTTTCAGCGCTTTTTGCAGCTCACCCAATACAGCCAGCACGCTGACATCGGCATAGGTGAAACTCGATACCGCATCAAGCACAACCCAGCGCGGCTGGTTGTCTGACGTATCCACCAGCTCAAGTACCCGTTTTTTGAAATACGGCACGTTAAAGTAGGTCAGCGGTGAGTTAAAGCGGTAAATCATCACCTGATCTAATGATTTAATCCCGTTACCGTTACCCAGAGAACGGACCAACCCCTCTTCATCCAGCCCCAACAGTTGTTCTGTCGGGCGGAATACCGTTTTCATAAACTGCGCCAAGGCCAGCAAAACGGCCATCATAATGCCGGGGATAACCCCCATCACCAATACGCTGATAAAGGTAAACAGCGCCAGCCAAAAGGCTGATTTATTGCGTTTGCGCAGGAAAAACAGGCCGCGTAGATCCATCAGGTGAAATGATGAATAAATCAATACCACCCCTAATGCGGCAATCGGCACGTACTGCAATGGTGTGGTAAAAAAGAACATCACCACCGCAATCATCAGTGCCGCCACGATTGACACCAACTGAGATTTCCCACCGTTAGCATCATTAACCGCAGTACGTGAATCAGCACCACTGACCGCAAACCCCTGCGAAAAAGCCGCCGCCAGATTCGCCAGCCCCAGCGCTCGAAACTCTTGATCAGGGTCTATATCATATCCATTTTTAGCGGCAAAACTGCGCGCGGTCAGCATCATGCTTACGAAGCTGACTACGGCAAGGTTGAGTGCAGGCATGACAATATCACGCAGCAAACCTGGGGGGAAAACCGGCCACTGCACCACCGGCAAACCGGCCTGCACATAGCCAATGGTTGCCACGTTATACTGGCTTAAGTTAAACAGCCACACGGTAAATGCAGCAACCATCATCGCCAGCAATGAACTTGGCCAGCGCGGTTTAATCCGTTTACAGGCCAATATGCACACCAATGTCAGTACACTGACCGCCGTAGTGACAATATGGGAATGTGCAATATAATTTACGCCAGATAAAACTCGCTCAATCAAAAAGCGCTGTTCGTAGGTAAAACCGAACACTTTACTGAGCTGCCCCACAATAATGGTTACGGCCACCCCGTTGAGCAGACCGGTCAGAATGGGGCGCGATAAAAAATCAGCCAGCATCCCCAAATGAAAACGGCTGGCTATCAGACACCACAGGCCAGTCATGATGGTCATGACAATCACCAGTTGCCAATAGCGTTCAGGATCACCCATCGCCAGCGGGGAAACTGTAGCGGCAACCACCGCACAAGTTGCGGCATCTGGCCCAATAATCAGTTGTTTGGATGAACCAAACACCGCATAGGCCAGCATCGGTAAAATGCACGAATACAGCCCAGCAGCAGGCGCAACCCCCACCAAACTGGCATAAGCAATAGCCACTGGCAGCGCCACAGCAGCCACAGATATTCCGGCTGTGACATCTGATTTGAACCATTCGCGTTGGTAATTTAACAGTGTTGATAATCCCGGGGTCCAGCGGGATATCAGGGTTAACAGCATCGCCTTAAAAGACATTGCCTTGAGGTACATCACTAACTCTCCTTGTGGGCAATGGGTATTGCGCAGGCTCACCATGAGCCTGCTCCAACGTCACCAAACTCTATTTTTTTAAACAGAATGACAGGTGATCTGATACAGCTATCATTCAGCGCACTCAGTGAAGTAGCAACCTACGTTAAGTAGTACACTGACCAGTACGGTAACGCGCTGAAAAATAAATGACTCTCTCTAACGTTAGCAGCCAAACGGGATTTTTGCGTTGGCTGACAAATGGCGGATCAAAAAAGCATCAATCAGCGCACTTTCCGCTATCCACTCATAGCGCCCTGATGCATCGCCGTGTCCAGCATCCGTTTCAATATGACATAATACCGGTGCACAACCTTGTTGCATATC
>NZ_JBOFRH010000274.1:0-1619 GCF_051650925.1 Plesiomonas sp. | reverse complement strand
AACTTTATCTTCAATCGCCTTCTTTTTTCCTTGATTAAAATCTTCCTTTTACTCTCTTTTCGCACAATGAATCTCTTATTTTCTATCTCTGATTGCTTGCCCTCTTCTTTCTATTACTCTTCTTTTCCCTACTTCCCTTATCTATTATCCGGCTCTTTTTATCGGATCACATGTTGCGAGACATCCTGCATTTGTACAGCATTGTAAGCACCACACTATATTTGCGATACACATCATTTTTTTCACAAAAAAAGCGGTGAAAACCTGCGCATGACATTGCAGTGAATGTGCAATATCGCACCGATCAACATCACAAATTAATTAACATTTTTTAAACATATTTATCTAAGTGAAAATACTTCGATTATGTTTAGTGTCAGAGGCCAATTTTCCTTTTTTGCGCCTTTAACCCGAGTGCAGATCACTCTGACTCGGCGGATATGGCAACTCAGGGATGTCACAACTATGTCGAATAAGAACTTCCTCACTCCCGCACTCAATTTGAGTGCGCTGAGTGTCGCTTGCATGATGGCATTTTCAGCGCAAGCCGCTACGGTAGACTGTACCGGATTACCTACATGGAATAGCACCAGTGCCTATGGTGGTGCGAGCAAAGTACAACTGCAAAATAAAGCCTATCAGGCAAACTGGTGGAACCAAAACATGTCACCGGATAAGTATTCCAATGCTTATCAAGAGTGGAAACTGCTTGGTGATTGCGCCACCACCGCCCCTGTTGTCAATACGCCACCGAGTGTTAGCCTGACCGCTCCGGCCAATAACGCCAGTGTAAAAGTCGGCGATACCGTCACACTCAGCGCAACAGCCAGTGATAAAGACGGTACAGTGGCCAAAGTTGAGTTTTATATTGATGGCGTGAAAACCGCTACCAGCACTGCTGCCCCGTATAGCTATGCTTGGGTGGCCACCGCCGGTACGCATACATTATTGGCTAAAGCCTATGATGATAAAGGCGCAACCACTGACAGCAGCGTCAGCATTACCGCAACAGCGACCACACCACCAGTCACCAGTAACCAAGCGCCGACAATCACCCTTGATACACCTGCCAGCGCATCAGCAGGCCAAAGCGTGACCCTAACGGCCACAGCAAAAGACAGTGATGGCAGTGTTGCCAAAGTGGAGTTTTTTGTCGATAACGTTTCTGTCGGCAGCAGCACCAGCGCACCTTATCAAGCCGTTTGGAAAGCCACTGATGGCTCGCATACCCTTGTTGCAAAAGCCACTGATGATAAAGGCGCGGTGGGTACATCAAGCAGCGTAACATTTGTTGTTGGCACAACTGCTGGCACATCACAAGATCAGTGCCGCCCAGAAGGTTTATATAAAACCCCGGGTGTCGCCGTGCCTTATTGTACGGTGTACGATAAAGAGGGCCGTGAAGTGATGGGGGCTGACCACCCACGCCGTATCATCGGCTATTTCACCTCATGGCGCACCGGTGGCAACGGCCAACCGGCTTATCTGGCCAAAGATATTCCGTGGGATAAAATCACTCACATTAACTATGCCTTTGCGCATATCGGCCCAGACTTTAAAGTATCAGTGGGCAATGAAGCTGATCCTGCCAACGCTGCAACCGGTCTGCAATGGCCGGG